>NZ_JBFBAD010000013.1:0-98175 GCF_040682075.1 Actinoplanes sp. NPDC051411
CTGCCGGGGGGGGTTCCGCCACTCGGTGGGGGGGTTGTGGGTGGGGGTGGCCGCCCCCCCCGCCTTTTTCCGGGGCACCCCCCTCCCCACGCCGGGGCCCCCCCCCCCCCCCCCCGAACGCGTTATGGCCCTGACATAACACGTAACCATCAGCTATCGATTCAGATCGACCCGACCACGCATCGCTGTCTTTACATACGTTGAACCACAGCCTCGCAATCCGAGGCGTTCCGGCTGAGCAAGCGGAGGTAAACGTAGTGCGCAAGGTGGTCGTAGGACTGCTCGGCGCCGCGATGGTGACCAGTGTCGGGATCATGCTCCCGGCCGCGGCCACCGCGGCACCGCCCGCCGATCCGGCACCGGCGGCCAACGCCGGCAAGAAAGCCGCACCGATCGACGATCTGCCCAACCCCCTCGAGGACAAGCGCCGCGCCCTGCGGACGGCGGCAGTGTCCGATGTGGTCAGCGGCAAGGCCAAGCCGGTCACGAAGAACGGCAGCACGGTGGTCAAGCTCGGGCGGGACCGCTCGCACGGCAAAGGCAAGGACCAGTACGTCGAGGTCGCCCGCGAACGCACCGACCGGATCTTCGTGATCCTGGCCGAGTTCGGCGACCAGCGCGACCCGGCCTACCCCGACGTCGACAGCGACCCGGACACACCCGGCCCGACGACATTCGACGGCCCGCTGCACAACAAGATCCCCCAGCCGGACCGGTCGAAGGACAACTCCACGGTGTGGCAGGCTGACTACAACGCCGCCCACTACCGCGACCTCTACTTCGGCACCAAGGGCGAGTCGCTCAAGACGTACATGCAGACGGAGTCGTCCGGCCGGTACAGCGTCGACGGCGAGGTCACCGACTGGGTCAAGGTGCCGTACAACGAGGCCCGCTACGGCCGGAACCTCTGCGGCAGCAACGTCTGCAACAACACGTGGGCGCTGATTCGCGACGCGGCCAACCAGTGGGTGGCCGACCAGAAGGCGGCCGGGCGCACCGACGCCCAGATCTCGGCCGACCTGAAGTCGTTCGACCAGTACGACCGCTACGACTTCGACGGCGACGGCAACTTCAACGAGCCGGACGGGTACATCGACCACTTCCAGATCGTCCACGCCGGCGGTGACGAAGCGGACGGCGACCCGCAGCAGGGCGAGGACGCGATCTGGAGCCACCGGTGGTACGCGTACCCCACCGACCAGGGCGTGACCGGTCCGTCCGGCAACCTGCTCGGCGGCAGCCAGGTCGGCGACAGCGGCATCTGGATCGGCGACTACACGATCCAGCCGGAAAACGGCGGCCTGAGCGTCTTCACCCACGAGTACACCCACGACCTGGGTCTGCCCGACGACTACGACACCAGCGGCCTCGGCGACAACAACAGCGAATACTGGACGCTGATGGCGCAGAGCCGCCTGAACGCGGCCGGTGAGCCTCTGGGCACCCGCCCCGGCGACATGGGCGCGTGGAACAAGCTGCAGCTGGGCTGGCTCAACTACCAGTCGGTCAAGGCCGGCCAGTCGAAGATCGTCAACCTCGGTCCCGAGGAGTACAACACCGCGAAGAAACAGGCAGTGGTGGTGACGCTTCCGCCCAAGGAAGTCACAACCCAGCTCGGGGCGCCCTTCGCGGGCACGAAGCAGTTCTTCTCCGGCAACGCCGACGGTCTGGACAACTCGCTGTCCCACGACATCGACCTGACCGGAAAGACCAGCGCGAGCGTCACGCTCAAGGGCCGCTACAACATCGAGCAGGACTTCGACTACCTCTACTTCGAGGCGTCGACCGACGGCGGCACGAACTGGGACCGGCTCGGCGGCACGCTCAACGGCGCGACCATCCCGAACGACCCGAGCGGCAAGCCGGCGCTGACCGGTGACTCGGGCGGCAACTGGGCCGACATCGCGGTGCCGCTCACCGCGTACGCCGGTAAGGCGATCAAGTTCCGGCTGCACTACGTCACCGACGGTGGCGTCTCGGCCGGCGGCTTCTTCGGCGACGAGCTGACCATCACCGCCGACGGCGCGACCGTGCTGGCCGACGGGGCCGAGGGCGCGACGACCTGGGCGATGGACGGGTTCTCGATCGTCGGGGCGAGCACGACCGCCGACTTCGCCAACTACTACATCGCGGGCAACCGCAGCTACACCGGTTACGACCGCTACCTCGAGACCGGGCCGTACAACTTCGGCTTCACCCCGGCCAAGCCCGACTTCGTGGAGCACTACAACTACCAGACCGGCTTGCTGATCTCGTACTGGGACACCTCGCAGGCCGACAACAACACCAACGTGCACCCGGGCGTCGGGCGCAACCTCTACGTCGACGCGCACCCGAAGCCGTTCAACAACGTCAACGGCGTGCCGTGGCGTTCGCGGGTGCAGATCTACGACGCGCCGTTCGGCCTCCGGCCGACCGATGGCATGCTGCTGCACGTCGAGGGCAAGCCCTCGCCGGTGTACCCGCAGCTGCCTTCGCCGATCTTCAACGACAAGGGCAAGTACTTCTACAGCGAGCTGCCGAACCAGGGCGTCAAGCTCCCCGCGGTCGGCGTCAAGATCGCGGTGCTCAACCAGAACGGCACCTCGATGACGGTCGGGGTCTTCTGATCCGTCACCTCTTCGGCGCCCGGGAAGTTCGCTTCCCGGGCGCCGTTGTGCGGAACCGGGCCTCGCGCGCGGACGTCGGAGGCGATATGCGGACCTTTCTTGCGATCTTGCTGCTGGCCGGGCTGACCGGGCTGGCCGGATGCGCGCAGCCGGCTGCTTCCCCGGCGCCTGCGCCTGTACCGACCCGGTCCAGCGGGCCGCCGGACATGCCGACCGACCGGATCAAACCCCCGGGCTTTGTGGTGGGCACGGTGACTGCCGGGGGTTCCGGTCCGTGCTACGAGCTGTCGACCGACGACGGTACGCGGTATGCCCTGCACGCCTCCGACGGCACCAAGCTGGTCAAGGGCGCCCGGATGCGGGTCACGATCAAGCCGGCGGTCGCCCGGATCTGGTGCGGTCCCGGCAAACTGGTCGAGATGACCGCCGCCGAGCCGCTGCGCTGAGCTGCGGCTGAGCTTCGCGCGCCCGACACGGCCATGATCACCGTAAGCGCCTAGGCTGGAGCGCATGGACGACTCGGGCGTGCTGGTGGAAGGACCCTGGACACACCGTTTCGTCGGGGCCAACGGCAGCCGCTTCCACGTCGTCGAGGCCGGCACCGGCCCGCTGGTGCTGTTCCTGCACGGCTTCCCCGAATTCTGGTGGGCGTGGCACGACGTGATGACCCGGGTCGCCGACGCCGGCTTCCGAGCGGTCGCGATCGACCTCCGGGGCTACGGCGCCAGCGACAAGCCACCGCGCGGCTACGACGGCTACACCATGGCGGCTGACGTCACCGGGCTGATCCGGGCCCTCGGCGAGCGCTCGGCGATGATCGTCGGCGCGGGTGCGGGCGGCATGGTCGGCTGGGCCGCCGCCGCGTTCCACCCCAAGATGGTCAGCCGGCTGGTCGTGCTCGGCGCGGCCCATCCGCTGCGACTGCGGGCGGCCCTGTTCGCCGATCCACGCGGCCAGTTCACCGCCTCGGCCACCGTCCTGAAGTTCCAGGTGCCGCGCTACGAGCACGTGCTGACGCGCGACGACGCCGCCCTGGTCGGCGAGCTGATGGCCAAGTGGAGCAGCCCGCGGTGGCGGGCCACACCCGAGTTCGCCGACTATTCGGCCCGCTGCCGGGAGGCGATGCAGATCCCGCAGGCGGCGTTCTGCGCGCTCGAGGCCTACCGCTGGGTGTTCCGCAGCGCGATGCGTCTGCAGGGCTACCGGTTCGTCAAGCTCATGCAGGTGCCGCTGGTGACGCCCACCCTGCAACTGCACGGCGAGCTCGACACGGCGACGCTGCCGCGGACGGCGCAGGGCTCCGGGCGTTACGTGATCGCGCCGTACGAGTGGCGGCTCATCCCCGGCGCCGGCCACTTCCTCCACCAGGAGGCGACCGACGTCGTCACCGGCGAGATCCTGCGCTGGCTGAAGACGCCATAATTCGTCCATGGGACTCTTTACGCTCGACGAGGCCCGCAGCGAGCTGACTCGGCTGCGCCCGGTGCTCGACGAGATCGTGACGTTGCGGGCCGACATGGTCGAACTGTCGGCGGCACTCGCCGTGCCCGGTGAGCGAAGCCCGCTGGGTGGCCTGCCCGAACGCAAGGCGGTCGAGGCCCGGCTCAACGAGCTGATGACCGAGATCCAGGAGACCGGGGCGGAACTCAAGGGTGTGGCGCCGCTGCTGGTCGACTTCCCGGCCGATCTCGACGGCCTGGCGGTGTACCTGTGCTGGCTGGAGGGCGAGACCGACATCAACTGGTATCACCGCAAGGACCTCGGCTTCGGCGCCCGACGGCGCCTCTCCTAGGCGAACCTCTCGGTCGTCACCGGAATCAGGCCCCGGCCCCGAAGTGTGCCGGTGAGCTCGTCGAGAACCGGCCCGACCGCGTCGTCGGCGCCGCTCGCCAGCAGCACGGTCACGTCGAGACCCCAGCCGAGGCCGCCGCCGACCCGGCGCAGCGTCCAACTGAAATGGTCGCCGCCGACCGTCCGGCGGCCCGTGAACTCGCCGTCCCGCGGATCCTTGGCGAAGAGCACCCGATAGAGCCGGTGCTCCCGGAACCCGTCCGGCACCTCAGCCGGCCGCAACCGCAGCGGAGGCGCGGAGGCGAACGGCTCGTAGTCGAGGAAGTGCGCCCGAAGCTCCCCCTCGGCCGCCAGATCCCCGATCACCGCCTCGGCCCCGGCCCGGTCGGTCGGCATCACCCGGGCCAGCAGCGCGGGATCGGTACGCATAGCCCGGCTGAACGACGACGCGCCACGCCAGCGGGGTTCGGCGGCCGTCCAGACCGCCCCGCGAAGACCCCGCGCCGAATGGTCCCGGTCGCGCACGAACTCCTCGATCAGGACGCCGTCCGGCACCAGGTAATAGTCGATGCCCGTCCCTCAGATCCGCTGCTCGCCCAGGTCGGAGACCTCGTGAACCGGCGCCCAGCCCTGATAGACGCCGAAGTCGAACTCCTCCAGGCCGAGCTGGCGGGCGATCGGGGCGCGGCCACCGGTGTATTCGACCCGCAGCCACGAATCGGACTCACCGAGCACGATGAACGGGGCGCCGCGCCACGTGCAGGTGGTGCGGACGTAGACCAGCTCGTCGTAGTCGTCCGGCCCGAGGACCCGCGCGTACCGCCCCGGCTTGACCTCCTCGAAGCCGGAAGCCGGCTCGGGCGAATAGATCCGCACGTCGTCGCCGTCGGGGGCCGCGTCGTATTCGCGGCCCTGCCAGCTCACCACGTAACCGTCGCGCATCACTGCTCACCCACCCGGCGCCAGGTCGGACCGTCGTTGTCGAAGATGGCGACCATGCGCTCGTTGCCGTCGGCGTCGAGACGCCACAGCTGCGCGCCGTGCGGCAGCCGCACACTGTCCACCTTGAACTCGGCGACGACATCGCGTCCCTCACCCGGGGCGAAACCGTTGCCCCGGAACGGCGGCCGCTCGATCACCCAGCCGTCCATCGCCTTCAGCGCCTGCTCATTCTGCCCGCCGTAGGGAATGCGGTAGAGGCTCGGCCGATAGGCCGGCCAGCGCAGGACGTACGCCTCCTTGGCGTCCGACAGATGCGGCGACGAGTCGTAGGTGAGGCCGAGCGCGCCGAACAACTCGCCCGGTGTGCGCAGGTGCTCGACCTCGGTCGCCCGGTGCACGAAACCGGCCACCCGGTCGTAGCCACGCTCCAGGTAGTAGTCGACCTGATCGGGCGGGATCGTCTTCTGCATGACCGTGGCGTGCTGCGCCTCATCGTTGACCGGCGCCGGCGCGGGAACCGGGTCGACCTCGCCGGACGCCTCGGGCTCGGCACCGAGACCGGCCTCGGTCGCCCAGTTGGCGAGCGCGATGACCTGCGGACCCGGGTACTTCGCGCCGACCGGGGAGCCCGGGTTGACGGCGAACGACCAGGCCGGGTCGGGCCAGTTGCGGATCAGCTCGTAGAACCGGACGCCGACCGTACGGGTCGGCTCCTCGAAGTGCTCGGAGAGCCGGTCACGGCTGGTGAACACGATCAGGAACTGCTCGCCGTCCATCTGCTCGGTGCGGAACGCGAACCCGGACTCGCCCGGCGCGCTGCCCGGGCGGGAGTGGTGCGCGACCGGAACCAGGACGGTGGCCAGCAGCAGAGTGGAGAGGAACCGGTCGGTGTTGCCGGCCTCGGCGGCGTCGTGAAGCTCCCGCTCGACGTCGTTGGCCGGGACGAACGGCTCGCCCGAGGGCGGCGGGGGCGGCGGGGCCGCGGCCGGTTGCCGGCTCGGCAGGGCCGGGGCGGCGGGCGCGGGCACCGGGGTGGCGCCGCGGGTCTCGAGCGGCTTGGCCTCGGGGAACCGGGCCGGACGATCGCTGCCGGCCGCACCGGGAATCACCGGCGGCACGACGCCGGGACGAGCGGGCGGGGCGATCGCGGCGGCCGAGTTCATCGGGGCGCTGGCCGGGCGGGCGGCGCGCTCGGCCGCGGTCTGGAAGGCCGGGAAGCTCGTCATGTCGGTCGGAGACGCCGACGGTGAGCCGGCCTGGCGCCGCGGCAGCGGGCTGCCGAAGCCGGCGACGGGTGCGGCCGGGCTCTGAGGCTGCTGGGCCGCCGCGGGCTGGCCCATCCCAGGCTGACCCAATCCAGGCTGGCCCCCCGGCTGACCCATTCCGGGCTGGCCCCCGGGCTGGCCCATTCCGGGCTGGCCCCCGGGCTGGCCCATTCCGGGCTGGGCCGTTGCCGGTTGGGTGGCGCGTGCCGCGGCCGGGGAGGCCGGGCCCTGCGGGAAGCCGGCGCCGGTGGCCGGCTCGGCCGCGGGCGGGGTGACGTTGCGGCGGGGCAGGTCACCGAGGCTCGACCGGGTGGCGGCCGGGGCCGACGGCGCCGCTCCCCGACTGGACCACCGAGGTTCGAACGGGGTCTCGTCGGGGTTGTGCGGGGCGAAGTTGTCCGGCACCGGGGGTGTCTGGGCCATCGGCGTACGCACCGGAAGCGGACCGCTCGGGTTCTGCAGAGCGCCGCGGGGGTCGCTCTCGCCGTCCCAGCCGCGACCTGAGGGGGCGGCGGCCGGACCGGAGGGACTCCGCGTGGGCAGGCCGCTGGTCGGGTTGACCGCGCCCGGGGTACGAATGGGCAGGCCGCCCGGGCCGACCTCGGGCTTGGCCGGGGCCGACGGCGGAATCGGAGGCGCGTAAGCGGCCGGGGGCTGTGCTCCGCTGGTCGGCCGGGCGGTGGGCTGACCATAGGCCGGAGGCTGTGCGCTCGGGGGCTGTGCGCTTGAAGGCTGTGCGCTCGGGGGCTGTGCGCTCGGAGGCGCGAAGGCACCGCCGAGGCGGGCACCCGGGGTCTGGCCATAGGGCGGCGGGGCCGCGGCGGGCTGGCCATAGGCGGGCGGGGTTGCCGCGCCCGGGTGGCTCGTGGGCGCCTGGCTGTAGGGTCCACTGCCCGGGTGGCTGGTGGGGGCGTCGGCGGGCCGGCCATAACCGCCGCCCTGCCCATAGGGAGAGGGCGCGAGTGCACCGCCGGGATGGCTCGTGGCGGGCTGGCCATAGCCGCCGTCCTGCCCATATGGGGAGGCCGCGCTGCCCGGATCACTCGTCGGCGCGGAAGCACCCGGACCGAATCCGCCCGCCGGCCCGGCCGGCTGACGGTAGGGCGACGCTGCTGTGCCGCCGGGTTGACTCGAGGGCGCCGCGGCGGGCTGGGCGTAGGCGGCTGGGCTGCCGGCGGCTGGGCTGCCGGCGGCTGGGCTGCCGGCGGCTGACGCGGGCGAGCCATAGGCCGCGGGGCTGCCGGCCGCTGCGCCCGGCTGACCGTAGCCCGGCGGCACGCCCGGCTGACCGTAGCCGGCCGGAACGCCCGGCTGGCCATAGCCCGCGGGCGCGGCGGGGCTTCCCGCCGCCTGGCCGTAGCCGGAGGGGCCGGGACTGACGGACTGGCCGTAGCCGGAAGGGCCAGGACTGACGGACTGGCCGTAGGCGGAAGCGGCGGCCGGGCTGCCCGGCTGGGCGGCCGGCGGGTGGGACGCGCCGCCCTGGCCACCGAACGCGGCCGCGGTCTGGCCGAACGCGGCCGCGGCACCCTGCCCGGGCGTGCGCCCGAACGCGGCCGCCACGCCGCTGACCCCGGGCTGCTGTCCCGGCTGGCCGTAGCCCGCCGGCGCCGCACCCGAGACGGGCTGGTTGGGCAGGCCCGCCCGGTCGTAACCCGCGGCCGCGGCCGCAGTTCCGGGTGCCTGACCGTAGACAGCACCCTGCGCGGGCGCCTCACCGGTCGCGGCGGCATTGTGCGCGACGGCCGCCGCGTGCAGGTCTTGGATCTTCGGCGGCTCGCGGCCCGGGCCCCGGGTCGGCAGCCTCAGGTCGCCGCGGGACAGCTGGGCGACGAACCAGGCCGGAAGATAGCCCTCGACCGGCAACCCCGGGTTGACGGCGAGCCACCACTCCAGGTTTGGCCAGGTTTCGGCCAGCTCGGCATAGGGAACACGGCGGGCCGAACCGGAATAGTCGGACAGGCAGGACTGAAGCGCCTGACTCGACGTGAAGGCGAGCACGTGTGTGCGCCCGCCGGTGCTCCAGGTGCCCCAGCCCAGCGGCTCCTGGCCGGCCAAGGCGTCGGCTGACACCGGCAGCAGTAGGTCAACGCTGGAGAGAACACGAAAGTACGACTCTTGGTCGTCCGTGCGTAGCGCATCGCGCATCGCAACCTCGGCGTCCGTAGCCGGTTCCCACTCGGACACGTCCACCTCTCCCCACCGCGCGACGAGGCCATCTCAACGCGTACAACCTACAAGGTCAGGCGGCGATCACAATGGGCGGCAGTGCGCTGACTGAGAAGTCGGGTAAAAGGCACCCTCTGCGCGGCTCCGAAGCAACTGGCACGCCCGTTTCGGTCGCTGGAAGCGATCATTCAGCCACCGATAGTAGTCTTGCCGGCCCGCCAGGCCATTACAACGATCGGGGGACCTCAACCCCGAAAGAACGGACTAAACGGAAACGGCCGGGACAGTCGTGATGACTGGTCCGGCCGTCTCGCCGTGAGCGTCCTTCACTGGAAGCGCTGAGCCGCCGCCTTCTCAGTGTTGACGTAGTCCTCCGTCGACTGGTCGACGGCCCGCTTGATGTTCTGCAGGATGTGGTTGAGGTCGGCCGACGCGTTGCGCCACTTGCTCTGACGCTGCGCGTATGACTCCTGGGCGGCACCGTTCCAGGTCGCGATCAGCGGCTTGGCGGCGCTCTCCAGCTCGTCGAGCTGCGACTGCATGCTGGTGATCGCCTTTTGGATGTCAGCGCTGGCCTGTTGCATCGCGCCGAAGTTGACGAGAAGCATTCCGTCGTTCGCCATGTGTCTTTTCCTCCCCGTGGTCGGCTCAGAGCGGCAGCGAGACGCCGCCACCGCCGGAGCCCGAAAGCCGGCTGGCCGCATCGCTGTCGGTCGAGTGGTAGCCGACACCGGAGACCCGGATCGACTCGGCGGTATCGCCCAGCGCCTGGTTGAGGCTCTTCAGGTCGGCCTGGTATTGCTGCTTGACCTGCTCGAACGCGGCCGCGCCGAGGCCCTTCCACTGGCTGTTGAGCGTCGAGAGCTCGTTCATCAGTGTGCTGAGCATCTGCTGCAGCGACTGATTGACGTGATCGAATTTGGCGGCGGTCTGCGCCATCACTTCGTGATCAGACTGCGTCTGGGACACCCCGGACGTCACCCCGCTTTCTCTTTCGGTCTTCGCCGTGCGTCATGATCCAAATTGGACGGGCCGGAACCCTTGACGTATCGGCGTGGGACACCCACGGTAACCCCTGCCCTCAACAGCCAGGGGGCGTTCCGCGGCCGCCCTTTTCGTTGCCGACCGTAGCCGTTGGCGAGACAGCAGCGATACCCCACATCGGGATCTGTGGATAACTCAGTTGTCCACAGGCACCCCCCTCGCCGAGCCCGGGGCCATACGATGGGCCGCGCACAAGGTTGAATGCGCTCCGCGCGGCGGGAAGCGGCAGGAAAAGGCGGTTGGTGGTGACGGCAAGCGTGGCGGGGGGCCGGGATTACCGCGAGCTGAGCGGCCCGGCCAGGCCATTACCAAAGGTCAACACGCGAGCGGTCCGACATGGACGGTTGTTCGGCGTGCGGGCCAGCCAGCTCGTCGGCACCCAGGTCGCCGCGGTGGCCCTGCTGGTCGGCGCGGTCGGCGGGGCGATCGGTCTCGCCGCGGGCGCCGTCGTGGCCCTGCTGGTCCTCGCCCTCACCTGGCTGCGCTGGCGCGGCCGCTGGATCTTCGAGTGGCTCGGCGTGATGTTGCGGTTCAGTCGCCGGCCGCGCACGTCGGCCACCGGCGCCGGTTCGCTGCTCGGTTTCGTCGCGCCGACCGCCCGGATCGAGCAGACCGAGCTGGCCGGCGACCCGGCCGCGGTGATCGTCGACGGCCTCGGCCTGGTCTCCGTGCTCGAGCTGGGCGACCCGGCCGGCCTGCTCGCCGAGGACACCCCGATGCTCCCCTCCCCCGCGAGCCTGCTGCCGGCGTCCGGCCCCGACCAGCCGCCGGTGCTGATCCAGCTGCTGCTGGCCGGCGCGCCCTCGCCCGCCGTGCGAGCCGGCGCGGGCACCCCGGCCAACTCCTATCGCCAGCTCACCGAGGGCCGTCTGCTCGGGCACAGCCGGGCGCTGCTCGCGATCCGCGTGCTGCGCACCGAGGGCTGGTCCGAGGAAGAGCTGCTCCGAGCCCTCACCGGGCTGGCCCGCAAGCTGGTCCGCCGCCTCTCCGCCGTGCCCGCCCGCCCGCTCGGCGAGGCCGCCGCGGTCCGGGTGCTGAGCGAGATCGCGCACGACGACGGGGCTGCTCCGGCCCACGAGTTCTGGCCCGGCATCAAAGTCGGCGGCCTCGCCCAGGCCACCTATCGCCTGCACCGCTGGCCCGACATGCAGGTCGAGACCGCCCGGCGCCTGGTGACGCGGATGCTCTCGCTGCCCGCCGCGGCCACCACGGTCTCGGTCACCGCCGGGCCTCGGGCGGCCCACGGCCCGACGCCGGTCGATCTCACGGTGCGCCTCGCGGCGCCCGATCCGGGCGCGCTCGCCGCCGCAGCCCAGGCGTTGCGCAAGGTGCTTTCACCCGAGCACGCTTCCGTACGCCGTCTGGACGGCGAACACCTCCTCGGGCTGGCCGCGACGTTGCCGCTCGGCGGGGCGCCGGCCACCGTCCCGGGGGTGCCGCTCGACGGGGTGCACCCGGCCGAGCAGGCCGAGGGCATGCACCTGCCGGTGAGTTCGGGCGGGCTGATGCTGGGCAGCAACCGGCACGGCAAGCCGGTGGTGATCCGGCTGTTCCGCCCTGAGCAGACGCGGGCGCTGCTGGTGGGCGGCGTGCGCGCGGCCCAGCTGATCGCCCTGCGCGCGATGGCGCTCGGCGCCCGCGTCGTCGTGCAGACCGCCCGCCCGCAGGCGTGGGAGCCGTTCGTCCGCGGCGCGGCCGTGCCCGGCGAGTCGATCGCCGTGGTGCCGCCGGGCCGCGCCTTCGAGATCGCCCCCGGCTCGGTCCTGCACCCCCTCCTGGTCGTCGTCGACGTCGGCCCGGTCGGCGCCGACAACCGCCCCGGCACCGGCTGGCAGGCGACGCTGGTGGTCCGCGACGAGTTCGGCCCGGCCGACGTCGACGTGGCCTCCCGAGCCGACCTGCTGGTCCTCCAGCCCCTGCGCCCGGCCGAGGCCACCCTGGTCGGCACCGCCCTGGGCCTGGGCGAGGTCGCCCAGTGGATGACCAAGATCCGTCCCGACATGGTCGGCGTCGTCAACCGCCGCGCCGTCCGCTGGGCCGCCCTCGCCCAGACCCCCATCGAGTCCCAGCTGATCGGTCCGCCCACCCGCTGAGCCGGGCGGCAGCCTCCCTGAGCAGCCTGTGGCGCGCCGGGCGGCCGGGCCGGGAGTTCGCGCGGGCCGGCCGGGGGGCTCGGCTGGCCTCGCGAGCTCGCCGGGGAGGGCTCGGGCTGGCCTCACGGGCCGGCCGGGGGGGTTCGGGCTGGCCGGGGGGATTTCTGAGCGATAGGGCTCGATTTCCCGCTTCTGGGCGCTTCCAGGCAACGACATCGACAAGATCGGCGAGTGTTGCGGACCCGGATGGCGTCGGCATGGCACGATTCCGGGCCATGGGCATTCTCATCCGACTGGTGATCACCGCGGTCTCGCTGTGGATATCGACGCTGGTCATCGACGGGATCCACCTCAACGCGGCGACCACGCTCGGCAAGGTCGGCACGCTGCTCGCGGTGGCGGTCATCTTCGGCATCATCAACGCCGTGCTGCGGCCGATCGTCAAGACGATCGGTTGCGGGCTGTACGTGCTGACGCTGGGCCTCATCGCACTGATCGTCAACGGCCTGCTGTTCCTGCTGGTCAGCTGGATCGCCGGCCAGGCCAGCCTGCCGTTCCACGTGGACAACTTCTGGCCGAGTGCCGTCCTGGGCGCGCTGCTGGTCGGCGTCGTCAGCTGGCTGCTCAACATGCTCGTCCCCGACGGCGGCGACGACTGACAGAAATGGCGGGATATCCGGTGGCGCCCGCCCAAGATCGTCGGTTGACTCGCGGGCGTGCTGGAACTGCGCCGTGCTGACGGCTACGAACTGAGCTCCGACCGTGCCCGCATCGACCTCCCCACGGTGCACCGCTGGCTGTCGACCGACGCCTACTGGGCGATGGGCCGGTCGGAGGAGCGGATGCGGGCCGCGGTCGAGGGCTCCGAGCCGTACGGCATCTACCTCGGCGGCGAGCAGGTGGCGGTGGCCCGCGTGGTCACCGACAACACGATCTTCGCCTACCTCTGTGACGTCTACGTCGACCGCGGGCACCGGGGGAAGGGTCTCGGCGGCTGGCTGATCGAGTCACTGCGCGACCACCTGGCCGGACGCGGTCTGACCCGGTTCCTGCTCGTGACCCGGGACGCCCAGCCGCTCTATGCCCGGTACGGCTTCGCCGAGGTCGACCCGGGCCGCTGGATGATGTGCGACCTGAGTCACACGCAACGACCAGAAGGCGCATCGGGCCTTACCGTGCAGCCATGAGCGAAGAGCGTCGCGGATATGTGTACGGGCTGGTGGCGTACGCGATCTGGGGTTTCTTCCCGATCTATTTCAAGCTGCTGAAACCGGCCGGTGCACTGGAGATTCTCGCCCACCGGGTGATCTGGTCGGTCGTCTTCGTCGCGCTGATGCTCACCGCGCTCCGGAGCTGGCGCGGGATACGGCTGATCGTGCGCAGGCCGGGCATCGTGCTGGCCGCGCTGCTGATCGCGGTCAACTGGGGCACCTACATCTACGGCGTCAACTCCGACCGGGTCGTCGAGACCGCGCTCGGCTACTTCATCACGCCGCTCGTCGTCGTGCTGCTCGGTGTGACCGTCCAGCGGGAACGACTGAGGATCTGGCAGTGGGTCGCGATCGGCGTCGGCACGGTCGCCGTGGTCGTGCTGACCGTCGACTACGGCCGCCTGCCCTACATCGCCCTGCTCCTGGCCGGCAGCTTCGGGTCGTACAGCCTGGTGAAGAAGCGTCTCGCGCTGCCGCCGGCCGAGGGTCTGTTCGTCGAGTCGTCGGTGATCGCGATCCCCGCGCTCGCCTATCTGATCGTGATCAACGCCGATCACACGGCCGAGTTCGGTCATGTCTCGGCCGGGCACACCGCCCTGATGATCTTCTCCGGCGTGGCGACCGCGATTCCGCTGCTGCTCTTCGCGGGCGCGGCCAACCGGGTACCGATGGTCGGCATCGGCATCCTGCAGTACGTGGCGCCGATCATTCAGCTGGCCTGCGGTGTGTTCATCTACCACGAGCCGATGCCGGCGGCGCGGCTGGCCGGGTTCGGCCTGGTCTGGATCGCGCTGATCGTCTTCACCGTGGATGCGATCGGGAAGGCCCGGCAAAAGGTGGCCGATCCGACGGCCGCCACCGTCGAACCGGCCACCGCGGCCCCGTAACCCGGAGTCAAAAGGTCAGGGGACGTCGTAGGCGAGCAGTGCCTTGCCGTCGTACTGCACCAGCTCGAGCCGGGAGAGGCTGCCCGCGGCGAAGTGGGTGACGGCTTCCATCGGGAAGTCGGTGCCCGGCGCGGCCTGCCAGGAGCCGACCTGCTCCTTCTCGTCGTCCGGGCCGTACGCGATCAGGCGGAACGTGTACGGCTTGGTCGCGCTCTCGCTGTACGAGCAGGTGAGGTTGATCAGGGTGCCGCCGGCCTTGCTGGTCATCCGCAGGGTGGCGGTGAGCGGCGAGGCTCCCGCGACCGGCATCATCGCCACCGCGGGGCCGGGTGGCGTCGCGGCGGGAGCCGACGGTCCGCGGGTCAGCACGAGCACCCCGACCGCGACGAGCGCGATCAGGAGCAGGGCCGCAGCGCTGCTCAGGACGCGTACGGTCAAGTTTTTGGCGGTCTTCCGCCGGGTGACCAGACGCCGGATCGGGTGGTGCTCCTCGCCTGCCGACAGGCTCGGGTCGACGAGTTTGGCGAATTCCGTGGCGTCGAGCCGGGAGAGCAGATCGGGCAGGGTCGAGATGTCGCGCACCGCTTCGCGGCAGAAGGAGCAGGTGGCCAGATGCCTCTCGTAGGCCACTCGCTCGGCCGGGGACAAGGCTCCGAGGACGTAAGCGCCGTCGTCGTGTTCGTGTTCGCACCGCATCCCCGTCACCACCCTCCGCCGAACTTGCGCGTGCAATGTGTCTTACGCAGCGAGGCGGCGGGAGGTTCAACGGAGTCTTAGGGCCCCTTGTCAGGCAGTGGCGGACTCTCCGGCCGACAGGGCTTCGGCGACGTTGCGGGCGGCGGCGGTCAGTTTCGCCCGGACGACTCGGGCGGAAGTGAGCATTTCGGCGGCCGGCATCGAGCAGGCGAGCACGAGGCGGCGCTCGATGTCGCGATCGGCGATCACCACCACCGCGGCACAGGCGATGCCCTGCTTGAACTGGCCCATCTCGAGCTGCATGCCGCGCCGCTCCCCGGCGGCCAGGTCGGCCTCGATGGCCTCGGCCGTGGTCAGCGTCGCCGGGGTGAACGCGCGCATGCCGTAGTCGCGCAGGTAGCGCGCCCGCTGATCGGGCGTGAGCGTCGCGAGCAGCGCCTTGCCGAGCGCGGTCGCGTGGCTGCCCTCGTCGAAGCCGGGGGCGATGTCGTCGGCGAACGGCGACCGGGCGCCCTCGGCCGATGCGGTGACCGCGATGCGGCCGCCGACGAACCGGCCGAGATAGTGGCTGTAGCCGGTGTCGACCGCGGCCCGCCGCAGCGCCTCGCCGACCGTCGGCGGTCCGCGGAAGGCGGAGACCAGCTCGCGATAGCGATCGGCGATCTCCAGTCCGACGATGTACGTGCCGTCCTCGCGGCGAATCACGTAGCCCTCGTAGGCCAGGGTGCGCACGAGGTGGTACGTCGTCGCCACGGTCAGCTCGCACCGCCGAGCTATCTGCTTCACGGTGAGTCCGCGCGGAGCCCGGCCGACTGACTCGAGCACGCGCAGGGCGCGTGACACGCTCCGGATCAGATCCGACGGTTCCGCCAGGGGGTCGCGCACAGCTACCTCCGACGCCAGGGACTTACACCATATGAATAATCTTCCTCGGACGGAATGCCAAAAAGGATGTGGATCACGATCGATTTACACCGGCCGTGTGGTTGTCGGCACTCCGTGCGTCTGGATGCATCCTGCAGGGCATAGGCTTCGGGCGATGTCGGACGTCGTTGAAACCGTTGCCACCAGCAGAAATCCGGTTCGGGTCGCCGCCGGCGCGCTGACCACCACGGTCGCGGTCTCGGTGCCGGTGTTTCTCGTGGGCGGGCTGGCCGTCCAGATCAGCGACGAGCTTCGGCTTTCACCGGCCGGGCTGGGTCTGGCGGTCTCGGCGTACTTCGGGGCAAGCGCGCTTGCCTCGGTGCCCGCCGGGGCCCTGGTCGAACGGTTCGGGGCGGTCCGCGTCTCGCGCGCCGGCATCCTGCTCGCGGCGGCGTCGCTGGTGATGATCGCGGTCGCCGCGCGTGCACTGTGGAGTCTCGTCGCGATCCTGGTGCTCGGGGCGGCGGCCAACGCGATGGGCCAACTGTCGAGCAACGTCGCGCTCTCCCAGTACGTACCGGCCCGGCGGCAGGGGCTGTCGTTCGGCGTGAAGCAGGCGGCGATCCCGGTGTGCACGCTGCTGGCCGGCGTCGCGGTGCCGACCGTCGCGCTGACGCTGGGCTGGCGCTGGGCGTTCGTGCTGGCCGGAGTGCTCGCGGCCGGCGCCGTGCTGCTGGTGCCCGCGGGCGGCCGGAAAAGCCATCCGGAGAAGGGCCGCGCCACCGGCGCCCTCGTCGTCATCGCGATCGGCGCGACCCTGGCCGCCGGCTCGGCCAACGCGCTCGGCACGTTCCTGGTCGACTCGGCGGTAGCAAGGGGTATCGCGCCCGGAGCGGCCGGCCTGTCACTCACCCTCGGTAGCGCGGTCTGCGTCGCGGCTCGTGTTCTCACCGGGTGGCGGGCCGACAAGCACCCGGGCGGACAACTCGGCGTCGTCGCCGCGCTGCTCGCCTGCGGGGCGGCCGGGCTCCTCCTGCTCGCCACGCCCGGCCTGGTGCCACTGATCGTCGGCGTGGTGCTCGGCTTCGGGCTCGGCTGGAGCTGGGCCGGCCTGGTCAACTTCGCCGTGGTTCGGATGCATCCGCAGGCGCCGGCCGCCGCCACCTCGATCACCCAGACCGGAATCTATGCCGGCGGATGCGTCGGCCCGCTCGGCCTGGGCGCCCTGGCCACGGCCGCTGGCTATCCGGCGATGTGGATCGTCGCGGCGATGGCGATGCTGGGCGCGGCCGCTCTGATGCTCCTGGGAAGCCGGCTGCTCAGCTCGTCCGATCCGCTCAGCTCGTCCGATCCGCTCAGCTCGTCCGATCCGCGATGAAGTCGCAGAGCGCCTCCATCGCGCGCTTCGGCTCCCCGGCCGGCAGCGGCGCCAGCTGGGCCCGCGCCTCCTCGGCATAGGTGCGCACGGTCTCGCGCGCCCGCTTCATCGCCGCCGACTCACGCAGCAGCGTCAGCGCCTCGGCGTGCAGGCCGTCGTCGGTGATCGGCCCGGCCGCCAGCAGCTCCCGCAGCCGCACCGCCGAGGCGTCGGTGTCGTCGCCGGCCAGCGCATAGAGCACCGGCAGCGTCGGCACGCCCTCGCGCAGGTCGGTGCCCGGGGTCTTGCCCGACTGGACACTCTCCGACGCGATGTCGAGCAGGTCGTCGGAGAGCTGGAACGCGATGCCCATCGTCTCGCCATAGCCCGCGAGCGCCTCGACCACCTCGCGCGGCGCCCCCGAGAAAAGCCCGCCGAACCGCGCCGACGTCGCGATCAGCGATCCGGTCTTCTCGGTGATGACGTGCAGATAGTGCTCGATCGGGTCGGTGTCGCGCGGCCCGACGGTCTCGGCGATCTGCCCGTGCACGAGCCGCGCGAAGGTGCGCGCCTGCAGACGCACGGCCTCCGGGCCGAGCGATGCCGCGATGTCGGCCGCCCGGGCGAACAGGTAGTCGCCGACCAGGATCGCCACCGAGTTGCCCCAGCGCGAATTGGCGCTCGGCGCACCCCGCCGGACCGTCGCCTCATCCATGACGTCGTCGTGGTAGAGCGTCGCCAGGTGGGTCAGCTCGACGACGTTGGCGGCCGCGACGATCTCGGGCGCGGCCGGGTCACCGAACTGCGCCCCGAGGGCCACGAGCAGCGGCCGGAACCGTTTGCCGCCCGCATCGACGAGATGCCGCGCGGCCTCGGCCACCAACGGATCGGCGCTGGCCACATTTGCCCGCAGCGCCTCCTCCACGGCGGCCAGCGTCGCCGACACCGACGCGTCGACCGCGGGGTCGATGTCGAGGCCGAGCGACGAAAGCGTCATGTCACCGGTGCTCACCACGCTCTTCACGATGCCACATGGGCGGGACAGTTTTGGTACCAGGGCCCTCGGTAGCAAGATCAAAGTCAAATGCCGACAAACGTACGGGCGGGGCTTCGTCCCGTTTCGTCAGTGCGAGCCGGGTGCGGCGAGGGCCCTCTGCGCCCGTTCCGGGCGGGCCCGGTGGTACATGCCGGACATGTCCCGTGCGCTTGGTCTCTTCTGTTCCACGACCGCTACGCAGCGCCATCGACATAGAAAATGATCACTGTTCGTAGCGAAGTTCGTCTAACTCTCTGATCACATCCGGACACCCGGTTTCGGAAACGGAGAAGCCCCGGCCGCGAACGGCCGGGGCTTCTCGCGCAAGAGCTAGCGGACGAACGAAGCGGCGTTCTGAGTCAGGTCGAGCAGCGGGCCCGGGGCGACGCCCAGCCCCACGGTCACGATCACGCCGACGGTCAGGGCCGCCGTTGTGAGGAAGCCCGGGATCGACACGGTCGGGGTGGACTCGCCGGGCTCGGAGAGCCACAGCATCACGACGACCCGCAGGTACGGGAAGGCGATCAGCATGCTGGAGATCACACCGAAGATGACGAGCCAGGTCTGCCCGCCCTCCCAGGCCGCGCCGAAGACCGCGAACTTGCTGGTGAAGCCGCTGGTCAGTGGGATACCGGCGAAGGCCAGCAGGATGAACGTGAAGACCGCGGCGAACAGCGGGCTCTTCTTGCCCAGGCCGGCCCACCGCGAGAGGTGGGTGGCCTCGCCCTCGGCGTCGCGCACCAGCGTGACGATGGCGAACGCCGCGAGGACCGAGAAGCCGTACGCGACCAGGTAGAACATCGTGCTGCTCAGGCCCTCTTTGTTGAGCGCCAGCGCACCGACCAGCAGGTAGCCGGCGTTGGTGATCGAGGAGTAGGCGAGCAGGCGCTTCATGTCGGTCTGGGTGACCGCCAGGACGGCGCCGACCAGCATCGTCAACACCGCGATCACGCCCAGCACCGGCTGGAAGTCCCAGCGCACGCCGTCGAACGCGACGTACAGGATTCGGAGCAGGGCACCGAACGCGGCCGTCTTGGTGCAGGCCGCCATCAGAGCCGTGATCGGAGTCGGGGCACCCTGGTAGACGTCCGGGGTCCAGACGTGGAACGGGGCCAGCGCGCTCTTGAAGAGCAGGCCGATCGCGACCATGGCCAGACCGGCGTACAGCAGCACCTGGCTGCGCTGCGGGTCGGCGACCGCGGCGTGCACCTGGGAGAGCTGGACCCCGCCCGCGAAGCCGTAGATCAGGGCGGCGCCGAACAGGAAGAACGCCGACGCGTACGAGCCGAGCAGGAAGTATTTGAGTGCCGCCTCCTGGCTGAGCAGGCGACGCCGGCGGGCGAGCGCGCACAGCAGGTAGAGCGGCAGCGAGAAGACCTCGAGCGCGACGAACATGGTCAGCAGGTCGTTGGCCGCCACGAACAGCAGCATGCCGCCGAGCGCGAACATGGTCAGCGGGTAGACCTCGGTGCCACCCGGCTGGTCGCCGGCCTGCTGTAGGTCCTTCTGCGAGCCGACGGTCAGCGCGGCCTGCGCGACGAACGGGCCGCCGCGCTCGAGCTTGCGCTCGCCGATCAGCATGACCGAGACGGCGCCCAGCACGAGCAGGGCACCCTGCAGGAACAGCGTCGGGCCGTCCACCGCGACCGCGCCGCCGATCGTGAGCTTGTGCGTGTTGTGCTCGGCGATCACCACGACGAACGAGGCGGCGATCGCGAGCAGCGACAGGGTCAGCTGGAAGGCGTGGCGCATCCGGCGGGGCGTCAGGGCCTCCACGAGTACGCCGACGCACGCCACCCCGAAGAGGATCAACATGGGCGCGAGTGCGCCGTAGTCGATCGCGGGAAGGTGAAGGTCCTGCATGGCTAGCGAGCCACCTTTCCGTTCGCGACTGCCGACGGGCCCGGGTCGGTCGTGCCGACATCGTGCATGGTCGCCTGGACCGCCGGGTTGATCACATCAGTGACCGGCTTGGGATAGAAGCCGAGCAGCAGCAGCAGCAGGATCAGTGGCGCGACCACGACCTTCTCCCGCAGCGTGATGTCCCGGCTCATGGCCGGCACCTCGGCCAGGGCCGGGTTCGGCGTGCCCTGGGTGGTCCGCTGGACCATCCACAGCACGTACGCGGCGGCCAGGATGATGCCGGCGGTCGCGATGACGGCGTACACCGAGTGCACCGTGAACGTGCCGATCAGCACCAGGAACTCGCTGATGAACGGCGCCGTGCCGGGCAGCGCGAGCGACGCGAGACCGGCGAACAACAGCACGCCGGCCATGACCGGCATCGCCTTGCCGGCACCGCCGAAGTCGCTCACCAGGTTGGAGCCGCGGCGGGCCACCAGCATGCCGACCACGATGAACAGCAGGCCGGTCGCCAGGCCGTGGTTGACCATGTAGAGGACCGAGCCGGTGCCGCCCTGCGTGGTGAAGGCGAAGATGCCGATGCCGATGAAGCCGAAGTGCGCGATCGACGTGTACGACACCAGGCGCTTCAGGTCGTTCTGGCCGATCGCCAGCAGAGCCGCGTAGAGGATGCCGATCACCGCGAGCACCAGGGCGGCCGGCGCGAACCAGCGCGACGCCTCGGGGAACAGCGGCAGGCAGTACCGCAGGATGCCGAAGGTGCCGACCTTGTCCATCACGCCGACCAGCAGAGCCGCGGCCCCGGCGGGAGCGGCGCCACCGGCATCCGGCAGCCAGGTGTGGAACGGGAAGAACGGCGCCTTGATCGCGAACGCCACGAAGAAGCCGAGGAACAGCCAGCGAGCGGTGTTCTGGTCGATCTGCGAGGCCGAGGCGAGCAGGTGGTTGAAGTCGAACGTGTGGCCGCCGACCACCCACAGCCCGATCACGGCGGCCAGCATGAACAGGCCGCCGACCAGGCTGTAGAGGAAGAACTTCACCGCGGCGTACTGGCGGCGCTGGCCACCGAACGAACCGATGATGAAGTACATCGGGATGAGCATGACCTCGAAGAACACGTAGAACAGGAAGATGTCGGCGGCCGAGAAGACGCCGATCATCGTGAACTCGAAGGCCAGCAGCAGCGCGAAGTAGGTCGGGGCCGAACGGTTCGACTGGTCCACGTCGTGCCAGGACGCCAGGATGACGACCGGCATCAGGATCGCGATCAGCATCAGCATGACCAGCGCGATGCCGTCGGCGGCGAACGTGAACCGGGCGTCCCAGGTCGGGATCCAGGCGTACGACTCGCGGAACTGGAACCGGTCGCCACCGATCTTGAAGGCGATCCACATGACGATGCTCAACACCAGCACGGCCAGCGACCAGACGAGCGCGACCCGTTTGGCGAGCTCACCCTTGCTGCGTGGGATCGCCGCCACCACGATCGCGCCCACCAGCGGCAGGAGCGTCAGGATGGAAAGGAACGGAAAGTTGTTCACGCCAACCACCCAAGCTGGATCGCGAGGAAGGCGCCGACCACGAGCACGGCGCCGGTGAGCATCGAGAGGGCGTACGAGCGGACGAAGCCCGTCTGCAGACGGCGGATCCGGCCGGAGCTGCCTCCGACGCCGGCGGCGATGCCGTTGACCAGGCCGTCGATGCCCTTGTTGTCGAGGTAGACCAGCGCCCGGGTCAGGTAGATGCCGGGCCGCTCGAACACCGCCTCGTTGAACGCGTCGGTGTAGAGGTTGCGCCGGGCCGCGGTGACCGCGACGCCCGCCGGCTGCGGTTCGAGCGCCGTGCCCTTGCGGAACATGGCCCAGGCGATGAGCGCGCCGATGACTGCGAACGCGACCCCGAGGATGCTGATCACCGTGGTCGGCATGACCGCGTCGTGCTCGGCCGCGTCGCCGGTGACCGGCGTGAGCCAGTCCTGGAAGCCGCCGAAGTGGAGCAGGCCACCGGCCACGATCGAGCCGAGCGCCAGCAGCACCAGCGGGACCGTCATGATCGCCGGCGACTCGTGCGGGTGCTTGTTGTCCTCGGTGTAACGCTCCGGACCGTGGAAGGTCAGGACGAACAACCGGGTCATGTAGAAGGCGGTCAGCCCGGCACCGATCAGCGCGGCCCAGCCGAACAGCCAGGACGTCCAGTCGCCGCGCTCGAACGCCGCCTCGATGATCGGGTCCTTGGAGAAGAAGCCGGACAGCGGCGGGATACCGATGATCGCGAGCCAGCCCATCATGAAGGTGAGCCAGGTCCACCTCATGTATTTGCGCAGGCCGCCGAACCGCCGGATGTCGACCTGGTCGTTCATGGCGTGCATGACCGAACCGGCGCCGAGGAACATGTTGGCCTTGAAGAAGCCGTGCGCCAGCAGGTGGATGATCGCCAGCGCGTACGCCCCGCCGCCGAGCCCGACGCCGAGGAACATGTAGCCGATCTGGCTGACCGTCGACCAGGCCAGGACCCGCTTGATGTCGTCCTTGGCCGCGCCGATGATGCAGCCCATCAGCAGCGTGAGCGCGCCGACGCTGACCACGATCGTCTGCAGGCTGTGGTTGGCCGAGAAGATGTGGTTGGAGCGGGCGATCAGGTAGACGCCCGCGGTCACCATCGTCGCGGCGTGGATGAGGGCCGAGACCGGGGTCGGGCCCTCCATCGCGTCCGGCAGCCAGGCCTGCAGCGGGAACTGGCCGGACTTACCGGCCGCGCCGAGCAGCAGCAGGATGCCGAGGATCAGCACGGTCGCCGAGGAGAGCGAGCCGACCCCGTTGAAGACGTCCGAGTATTGCGTGCTGCCGAGCTTGGCGAACATCAGGAAGATGCCGATGGCCAGGCCGGCGTCGCCGACCCGGTTCATCAGGAACGCCTTCTTGCCGGCCGTCGCCGCCGACGGGCGGTAGACGTAGAAGGAGATCAGCAGGTACGACGCGAGACCCACGCCTTCCCAGCCGAAGTACAGCATCACGTAGTTGTTGCCGAGAACCAGCAGCAACATCGCCGCGACGAAGAGGTTGAAGTAGGCGAAGAACTTGCGGCGTCCCGGGTCGTGCGCCATGTAGCCGACGGCGTACAGGTGGATCAACGAGCCGACGCCCGTGATCAGCAGGACGAAGACGCCGGACAGCGGGTCGAACAGCATGCCGAAGTCGACATGCAGCCCACCGACCGCGATGAATTTCCACATGCTCAGTTCGGCCGAGCGGTGACTGGCGTCCAGTCCGCGCAGGCTGAAGAAGAAGATCAGCCCGAGCACGAACGAGGCGGCCACGGAGAGGACACCGAGCCAGTGTCCCCACTTGTCAGCCCGCTTGCCGAGGAGCAGCAGAATCGCGGCGCTGGCCAGCGGAATGGCCACCAACAGCCAAATTCCGCTCAGCGCCCCCGTCGCGTGGGCGAACTCCACTGTCTGTTCCACGTGAAGGCCCCTTTAGTACTTGAGGAGGTTCGCGTCGTCGACGCTCGCCGAGCGTCGCGTACGGAAGATCGACATGATGATGGCGAGGCCCACCACGACCTCGGCTGCCGCGACGACCATCACGAAGAACGAGATGATCTGGCCGTCCAGGCTGCCGTTGATGCGGCTGAAGGTGACAAAGGCCAGGTTCGCGGCGTTCAGCATCAGCTCGATGCACATGAACAGCACGATCGCGTTGCGGCGGACCAGCACCCCGGCCGCGCCGATGGTGAACAGAATGGCCGCCAGGACCAGGTAGTAGTCGGGTGTCATTTCTTCTCGGTTCCCTTCGGAGCCGCCTCAGAGGCGCTGAGCTCACGCACCGGCAGGATGGGCGAGATGCTGCGCTCGGAGCCGTTGCCGTCCGGCAGCTTGGCCGGCGCGGCGACCGACATCGTGTTGGCGTAGACGCCGGGGCCGGGCTTGGCGCCCGGGTAGTTTCCGGGCCGGAAGCGCTCGGTCATCCGGGTCACCTGGTCGGCGATCTCGCCCTTGGCCCGCTCGACGTGGGCCATGATCATCGCGCCGACCGCCGCCGTGATGAGCAGGGCCGAGGTGACCTCGAAGGCGAAGACGTACTTGGTGAACAGGAGCGCGGCCAGGCCCTGCACATTGCCGCCGTGCACCCCGTTCGCCTGGGCGAGCCCGGTCCAGGCCTCGTGGCCCAGCGAGCGGGCAAGGCCGGTCCCGACCAGGATCGCGAAGCCGACGCCGAGGACGATCGCGGCGACCCGCTGCCCGCGGAGCGTCTCGATCAGCGAGTCCGACGCGTCCCGGCCGACCAGCATCAGCACGAACAGGAACAGCATCATGATCGCGCCGGTGTAGACGATGATCTGCACCGCGCCGAGGAACGGGGCCGAGTTGACCACGTAGAGGAAGCCCAGGCAGAGCATCGTCAGCACGAGCCAGAGCGCGGAGTGCACGGCGTTGCGGGCGAAGACCATGCCCAGCGCGCCGATCACCGCGATCGAGCCGAGGATCCAGAAGGCGAACTGTTCGCCGGTGCCGATGTGGGTCATCGGGCGACCTCCTTGGGCTGATCGCCCGCGTCGGCCCGGCGGGCGGTGCCGGCCGTCTCAGCCCGGTCGGCGTGCCGCTCCGGGTCGGCGGCGTCGTGGGTGCCGGCCTCGGACCACGGCGCGCGCTCGGCCCCGACCGAGGTTCCCGGGTTGGTGAGCGCGCCGATGTAGTAGTCCTTGTCGGTGTCGCCCAGCCGCATCGGGTGCGGAGGCTGCTCCATGCCGGGCAGCAGCGGCGCCAGGAGCTCCTTCTTGGTGAAGATGAGGTCCTGGCGGCTGTCGCGGGCCAGTTCGTATTCGTTGCTCATGGTCAGCGAGCGGGTCGGACAGGCCTCGATGCACAGTCCGCAGAAGATGCACCGCGCGTAGTTGATCTGGTAGATGCTCGCGTAACGCTCACCGGGCGAGAATCGCTCCTCGTCGGTGTTGTCGCCGCCCTCGACGTAGATCGCGTCGGCCGGGCAGGCCCAGGCGCACAGCTCGCAGCCGATGCACTTCTCCAGCCCGTCCGGGTGGCGGTTGAGGATGTGCCGACCGTGGTAGCGCGGCGCCGGGGTCGGCGGCGTGAACGGGTAGTCGGTGGTGATGACCTTGCGGAACATGTGCGCGAAGGTGACCCCGAAACCCTTGAAGGATCCGGTGAACGTGCCCACGTCACACCTCCTTTTCGCTGTCGACGCCGACCGTGGCGGGGGCCCGCTCGGCCACCGCGCGGCGGGCCCGCGGGCTCGGGGGTACCTGGAGATCGATCGGCGGCACCGGGAAACTGCCCGGTGGCCGGCTGGCCACCTGTTCCTCGACCGAGAGCTGGCGTGGCTTGCGGGCGGCCGGCCAGAGCATGGCGATCAGCAGCACCACGACGACGATGCCGCCGACGGAGAGCCACTTGGTGCGGTCCGAGAACTCGTTGTTGGCAAGCTTCACGTACGACAGGAAGAGGATCCACACCAGGTTGACCGGGATGAGGACCTTCCAGCCGAACCGCATGAACTGGTCGTAGCGCATCCGGGGGAGCGTGGCCCGCAGCCAGATGAAGCCGAACAGCAGGATCAGCACCTTGGCGAAGAACCAGATCAGGCCGAACCAGCCGGTGTTAGCGCCGTGCCAGATCGCGGTGATCGGCCAGGGCGCCCGCCAGCCGCCGAGGAACAGCGTGGTGGCGAAGGCCGAGACGGTGATCATGTTGATGTATTCGGCGAGGAAGAACATCGCGAACTTGAACGACGAGTATTCGGTGTGGAAGCCACCGACCAGCTCGGACTCGGCCTCGGGGAGGTCGAACGGGGCCCGGTTGGTCTCGCCGACCGCCGAGATGCAGTAGATGACGAAGCTCGGGAGCAGCAGAACCGCGTACCAGGCCGGGGCGTGCCAGGTGACGCCCGCGAAGTGGAACGGGTTGCCCTGCGCCTGCGCCTCGACGATCTGCGAGGTGCTCATCGTGCCCGCGGTCATGAAGACCGCCACGATCGACAGGCCCATCGCGACCTCGTACGAGATCATCTGCGCGCTCGACCGCAGACCACCCAGCAGCGGGTAGGTCGAGCCGGACGCCCAGCCGGCCAGCACCACGCCGTAGACGCTCAGCGAGGAACAGGCCAGCAGCACCAGCACCGAGACCGGCACGTCGGTGAGCTGCAGCGCCGTGTGGTAGTGCCCGAAGCTGACCACCCCGCCGAACGGGATCACCGAGAAGGCGGTGAAGGCGGTCGTACACGAGATCACCGGCGCGATGAAGTAGATCACCTTGTCGGCGGTCTTCGGGATGATCTCCTCTTTGAACGGCAGCTTCAGGCCGTCGGTGAGGCTCTGGAACCAGCCCTTCGGACCGACCTGGTTGGGGCCCGGCCGGACCGCCATCCGGGCCACGACCTTGCGCTCGTAGTTGATCGTGAACAGGGTCAGCAGCAGCAGGATCACGAAGACCGCGACCAGCTTGATGAGCGTGACCCACCAGTAGTCGTTCTCAAATGTCTGCAGCGTGGGGTCGAGAGCCCCAGCCACGATCATCTGCTGGTTCATGCGTTTGCCCCCTGGGCGAGGATCGGGCCGGACTTGCCGGCCGTCAGCCGGACGACCGCACCCGAGGTGACGCCGAGACTGCGGCGCAGCGTCGACCCCGGCGAGTTGGTGGGAAGCCACACCACCTGCGGGGGCAGGTCGGTGATCGCGGCCGGCAGGGTGATGCCGCCCCGGTCGGTGCTGACCGTGACCGCTTCGCCGTCGGCGACACCCAGCGACTCGGCGAGGTCCTTGCCGATGCGCACCAGCGGAGGCCGGGCCGTGCCGGCCAGCACCGCGTCGCCGTCGAGCAGCGAACCCTCGTCGACCAGGTGGTGCCAGGTGGCGAGAACGGCCTCGCCGGCACCCGGCTTCGGCAGCGCGCCGGCGGTGACGCTCGGCGTGGAGACGCGGCCCGAGTTGCTGGCCGGCATCGCGCCGAGCTCGCGGCGGATGGCCATCACGTCGCCGGTGCCCAGCGTCACTTCCATGAGAGCGGCGACCGCCTCGAGGGCGCGGCCGTCGGTCATCGCCGAGGTCGGCAGCACGACGTCGAAGGACCGCAGCCGGCCCTCCCAGTCCATGAACGTGCCCGACTTCTCGGCCGCCGGGGCGATCGGCAGCACGACGTCGGCCCGCCGGGTCACCGCGCTGGCGCGCAGCTCCAGGCTGAGCACGAAGCCCACGTTGTCGAGCGCCTGCTCGGCCTGCCGCGGGTCGGCCAGGTCGGCCGGGTCGACACCGGCGACCACCAGGCCGCCGAGCGTGCGGTCGGCCGCCGCCCGGACGATCGCGTCGGTGCTGCGGCCGGCCGCGCTGGGCAGCGTGCCCGTCTCGACCCCCCAGGCCAGCGAGATCTCGGCCCGGGCGGCCGGGTCGGAGACCGGACGGCCGCCGGGAAGCAGGTTGGGCAGGCAGCCCGCGTCGACCGCGCCGCGGTCGCCGGCCCGGCGGGGCACCCACGCGAGGCGGGCGCCGGTGCGGGCGGCCAGGGCGGCGGCGGCCGAGAGACCACCGGGCACCTCGGCCAGACGCTCGCCGACGATCAGCAGCGAGCCGGGGGCGCTGAGCGCGGCGGCCACCACCGGGTCACCGGCCAGCAGCCCGGCCTCGTCGCCGGGCGCGGCCGCGACCAGGGTCGCGTTGAGCTTGCCGAAGCCCCGGGTGAGGAACGGCGCGACGGCGGTGACCTTCAGCTTCTTGTTGCGGTTGCCCTTGCGCAGGCGGAGGAAGAGGATCGGGCACTCCTCCTCGGGCTCGAGCCCGACGACGACCGCGCTGGGCGCGTTTTCCACATCGTCGTAGGTGACGTCGGAGACCCCGGCCACGTTGGACGCGAGGAAGTCGGTCTCCTCGGCGCTCAGCGGACGGGCCCGGAAGTCGATGTCGTTGGTGCCGAGCGCGACCCGGGCGAACTTCGCGTACGCGTACGCGTCCTCAACCGTGAGCCGACCGCCGGTGAGCACTCCGACGCCGCCGGCGGCCTTGGCCGCCTTGAGGCCCTCGGCCGCCGCGAGCAGTGCCTCGCTCCAGGAGGCCTCGCGCAGCTCGCCGGTGACCGCGTCGCGGACCTGCGGGTTGAGGATGCGGTCGTCGGCGGTGGTGTAGCGGAAGCCCCACCGGCCCTTGTCGCAGTTCCACTCCTCGTTGACCGCCGCGTCGTCGCCGGCCAGGCGGCGCAGGACCTTGCCGCGGCGGTGGTCGGCCCGCATCGAGCAGCCGGCCGCGCAGTGCTCGCACGCGGTCGGCGACGACACGAGGTCGAACGGCCGGGCGCGGAAGCGGTATTGCTCGCCGGTGAGCGCGCCCACCGGGCAGATCTGGATCGTGTTGCCGGAGAAGTACGAGTTGAAGGCGACGTCGCCCTCGCCGTCACCGGCCTGCCCGTCACCGGTGCCGCGACCGCCGAAGAAGTCGTCCCGGTAGACGTTGATCTGCTCGCCCGACGACCGGTCCATCAGGTCGATGAACTTGTCGCCCGCGATCTCCTCGGAGAACCGGGTGCAGCGCTGGCACAGGATGCAGCGCTCGCGGTCGAGCAGCACCTGGCTGGAGATGTGGATCGGCTTCTCGTATTCGCGCTTGTGCTCGTGGAAGCGGGAGTCGACCCGGCCGTTGGACATCGCCTGGTTCTGCAGCGGGCACTCGCCGCCCTTGTCGCAGGTCGGGCAGTCGAGCGGGTGGTTGGCCAGCAGCAGCTCCATCACACCGTGCTGGGCCTTGTCGGCCACCTCGGAGGTGCGCTGCGTGTGGACGACCATGCCCTCGGCAACCGCCTGCGTGCACGAGGCGACCGGCTTGCGCTGGCCCTCGATCTCGACCAGGCACTGGCGGCAGGCGCCGGCCGGGGCGAGAAGAGGGTGGTCGCAGAACCGCGGGATCGCGATGCCCATCCGCTCGGCGACCCGGATGACCAGCTCGCCCTTCTCGGCGACGACCTCGACCCCGTCGATCGTGAGCGTGACAGTATCTGTCCGCTTGGCTACGTCGGTCATTGTTAATGCGCTCCAACCAGGGCCTTGGCGGACAGCCGCGGAGCGGTCCGGCCCTCGATGTAGTCCAGGTAGTCCTGGCGGAAGAACTTCAGCGTCGAGATGACCGGGGTGGCCGCGCCGTCACCCAGGCCGCAGAACGACCGGCCGAAGATGTTGTCCGCGGTGTCCTGCAGGGTGTCGAGGTCGGCGTAGGTGCCCTCGCCGGAGAGGATCCGGCGGTACGTCCGGACCATCCAGTAGTTGCCCTCGCGGCACGGGGTGCACTTGCCGCACGACTCGTGGTGGTAGAACTCGAGCCACCGCCAGGTCGCGTAGACCGGGCAGTCCTGGTCGCTGAAGATCTGCATGGCCGTGGTGCCGAGGATCGAGCCGGCCGCCGCGACACCTTCGAAGTCCATCGGGGTGTCGATGTGCTCGGCGGTCAGCAGCGGGGTCGACGAGCCGCCCGGCGTCCAGAACTTCAGGTTGTGGCCGGGCGTCATGCCGCCCGCCAGCTCGATCAGCTCGCGGAGCGTGATGCCGAGGCCGCACTCGTATTGCCCCGGGTTGACGATCCGGCCGGAGAGCGAATAGATCATCGGGCCGGACGACTTCTCGGTGCCCATGCTCTTCCACCAGTCGGCGCCGCCGAGCACGATGTAGGGCACGCTGGCGATGGTGCCGACGTTGTTGACCACGGTCGGGCTCGCGTACAGGCCGGCGATGGCCGGGAAGGGCGGGCGCAGCCGGGGCTGGCCGCGGAAGCCCTCCAGCGAGTCGAGCAGCGCGGTCTCCTCGCCACAGATGTACGCCCCGGCGCCGCTGTGCACGACCAGGTCGAGGTCGAACCCGGTGCCGAGGATGTTCCGGCCCAGGTAGCCCTTGGCGTACGCCTCCTTGACCGCGTTACGCAGCCGGCGGGCCGCGTGCACGGCCTCGCCCCGGATGTAGATGAAGGCCCGGTTGGAGCGGATCGCGTACGACGCGATGATCGCGCCCTCGATCAGCGAATGCGGGTCGTACGTCATCAGGGGCAGGTCCTTGCAGGTGCCCGGCTCGCCCTCGTCCGCGTTGATGACCAAATAATGTGGCTTGGCTGGTTTCAAACCGCCATCGGGCTCCTGCGGGATGAAGCCCCACTTGAGACCGGTCGGGAAGCCGGCGCCACCGCGTCCGCGCAGACCCGAGTCCTTGATCAGCTGGATCAGGTCGTCCGGGTGGACGTCGAGCGCCTTGCGCAGCGCGGCGTATCCGTCGAGCCGCTCGTAGACCCCGATCTGCCAGGCGTCCGGCGACAGCCAGCGCTTGGTGAGGACCGGCGTCAGTTTCTCGAGCACCTCGCGCCGTGGCTGAGTCACTTCTTCTCCTCATTGCCGCGTCGGTCGTTGGTCCAGCCCGGGCTGCTCTCCGTGGCCGGCTGGCCGGCGTCGGCCTTCTCGTCGACGATGCCGGCACCACGGTCGGTGTCGCCGGCCGGCTTGCCGTCACCCGCCGGCTGGTTCTGGGCCACTCCCGCCGCCTCGGCCGGGTTGGTCGGCGCCGGGGACGCCGCCTGCGAGTCACCGGTCTTGTCCGGGGTGCTCATGGTCGGGTTGCGCTGCTCGGCCGTCCGGGTCTGCGGGTTCTTGACCTCACCGTCCACCGTCGCCTTGCCGGCGTTGCTCGAGGCCTGTTCGGCCGCGCCCGGGCTGTCGGGGGCCCGCCGCTCCTCGACCTTGCCGGCAACCGTGCCGGCCGCCGCCTTGACCGCGCCCGCCGCCGCCTTGACGGCGGTCGTGACCCGCCCCGGCTGCTGAGCCTGCTCCTCGCGGGGCGAGGGCTTGGTCTTGTTGATCGGGGTGTCCGGGTTGAAGTTCGCCACCGCGACGCCGGCCTGCTGGGCGAGCGTCACGCCGCGCAGGGTCGGCGCCCCGGCCGGGCCGTCGCCGACCGCGCCGTCCCGCTCGTCGGCGAAGCCGGCCAGCTGGTGCTGCATGTCGCGGAGCGAGCAGAGGCGGGCACCGCGGGTCAGGGCCGGCCGTTCACCCTTGCGCAGCTGTTCGACCAGGTCGATCGCCGAGTCCGGAGTGGCCTGGTCGACCGCGAAGTCGTAGTTGACCGTGACCACCGGGGCGTAGTCGCAGGCCGCCAGGCACTCGGCGTGCTCCAGCGTGATCTTGCCGTCGCCGGTGGTCTCGTCGTGACCGACTCCGAGGTGCTCGGAGATCTGGTCGTAGACGTCCTGGCCGCCCATCATGTTGCACAGCGTGTTGGTGCAGACGCTGACCAGGTATTCACCGGTGGGGCGGCGCTTGTACATCGTGTAGAAGGTCGCGACCGCGCCGACCTGGGCCTTGGTGATGCCCAGGACCTCGGCGCAGAACGCCACACCGTTGGGGCTGACGTGGCCCTCCTCGGTCTGCACCAGGTGCAGCAGCGGGAGCAGCGCCGAGCGGCCGCGGCCCTCGGGGTAGCGCGCGATGATCTCGAGCGCGGCCGGGAGCAGTTTCTCGGCCAGCGGCGCCGCCGCTACGGAGAAATCGATCGTCGTGTCGGACATTTAGCGGTCACACCCACCCATCACGGGGTCCAGCGAAGCGCCGCCGGCGATCACGTCGGCCAGTAGCGCACCTTCCGCCATCGCGGGGATGGCCTGCAGGTTGACGAAGCTCGGATCCCGCAGGTGCACGCGGTAGGGATGCGTGCCGCCGTCCGAGACGGCGTGGACGCCGAGCTCGCCGCGCGGGTGCTCGATGCCCACGTAGACCTGGCCGGGCGGGACCCGGAAGCCCTCGGTCACCAGCTTGAAGTGGTGGATCAGCGACTCCATCGACTGGCCCATGATCTTGGCGACGTGCTCGAGCGAGTTGCCCATGCCGTCGAGGCCGACCGCGAGCTGCGCCGGCCAGGCGATCTTCTTGTCGGCGACGAAGATGGGGCCCGGCTTCAGCCGGTCGAGCGCCTGCTCGACGATCTTCAGCGACTCGCGGATCTCGGCCATGCGCACCAGGTAGCGGCCCCAGACGTCGGCCGTGTCGGCGGTCGGTACGTCGAACTCGTAGTCCTCGTAACCGCAGTACGGCATCGTCTTGCGCAGGTCCCACGGCAGGCCGGCGGCGCGGAGCACCGGGCCGGTGATGCCGAGGGCCAGGCAGCCGGTCACGTCGAGCACGGCGACACCCTGCGTGCGCTCGTGCCAGATGACCTGCCCGCTGAGCAGTGCCTCGTATTCCTTGAGCTTCTTCGGCAGGTATTTCAGGAGGTCGCGGATCTTCTTGATCGCCGACTCCGGAATGTCCTGGGCGACGCCGCCCGGCCGGATGTAGGCGTGGTTCATCCGCAGCCCGGACGTCTCCTCGAAGACGTCCAGGATGTATTCCCGCTCGCGGAAACCGTACAGCATCATCGAGATCGCGCCGATCTCCATGCCGGTGGTGGCCAGCCAGACCAGGTGCGACGAGATCCGGTTGAGCTCCATGAACAGCACCCGGATCGTGCGCGCCCGCTCGGTGATCTGATCCTCGATGCCGAGCAGCTTTTCCACCGCGAGGCAGTAGCCGGCCTCGTTGAAGATCGGCGCCAGGTAGTCGGCCCGGGTCACGAACGTCGTGCCCTGGGTCCAGTTGCGGTATTCGAGGTTCTTCTCGATGCCGGTGTGCAGGTAACCGACGACCGGACGGCACTGGGTGACGGTCTCGCCCTCGAGCTCGAGCACGAGCCGGAGCACACCGTGGGTCGACGGGTGCTGCGGGCCCATGTTGACAACGATCTTCTCGTTGCTGAGCGGGTCGATGTTGTTGGTGATCGTGTCCCAGTCGCCGCCGGTGACGGTGAAGACGCGACCCTCGGTGGTCTCTCGTTCGCCTGCGTAAGTCACTGGTAGACCCTCCGCTGGTCAGGGGGCGGAATTTCGGCGCCCTTGTATTCGACGGGCACGCCGCCGAGCGGGTAGTCCTTGCGCTGCGGGTGGCCCTCCCAGTCGTCCGGCATGAGGATCCGGGTCAGGTTGGGGTGGCCGTCGAAGACGACGCCGAACATGTCGTACGTCTCCCGCTCCTGCCAGTCGGCAGTGGGGTAGATGCTGGTCACGCTCGGCAGGCTGGTTCCCTCGGCGACGGCCGCCTCGAGGCGGATCCGCCGGCGGTAGGTCATGGAAGTCAGCTGGTAGGAGACGTGGAACCGGCGCGCGTCGCTGTTGAGGTAGTCGACCGCGTCGACCGAGGAGCACAGCTCGAACCGCAGGGCCTCGTCGTCCCGCATGATCTGGCACACCTCGGCGATCTTGGCCGGCGCGATGTGCAGGGTGAGCTCGCCCCGGTCGACGACGACCTTCTCGATCGCGTCGGCGAAGCCCGGGTAGGCCTCCTCCAGCGCGTCGGTCACCTCGTCGAAGTAGCTTCCGTACGGCTTCTCGGTGCCGACCAGCTCGGGCCGCCGGCGGACCAGGCCGCCGAAGCCGGAGACGTCGCCGGTGCCGCTGATGCCGAACATGCCCTTCTGCGGGCTGGGCGGCACCTGGGCGGGCGCGTCGATGTCGGCGCCGACCGGGTCGGCGTTGACCGGTACGCCCCCGTTCCCAAATTTCGGAGGATCAGTTGGCTCGATGCTCACTTTATTTACCGTCCTCCCGCAGGTGGGGCTGCAGCTTCATCCAGTTCTCGATGCGCAGCTGTTCCTCGCGGCCTTCCCGCACCGCCTGCTCCCACTGGGCGCGGCGGACCTTGTCGACCCGGTACGACGAGGGCATGGCGCCCGGCGCGACGATCGGCAGCTTGCCCTCGGCCCGGCGGGCCTCCAGCATCTTGCGGCCGTTGGGTCCGAGCGGCTGGGCCATGACCTTCTCGCGCATCTTGAGGATGGCGTCGATCAGCATCTCGGGCCGCGGCGGGCAGCCGGGCAGGTAGATGTCGACCGGCACGATGTGGTCCACGCCCTGAACGATCGCGTAGTTGTTGAACATGCCGCCGGACGATGCACAGACGCCCATCGAAATGACGGAGCGCGGCTCGGGCATCTGGTCGTAGATCTGCCGGACGACCGGAGCCATCTTCTGGCTCACCCGGCCCGCGACGATCATGAGGTCGGCCTGGCGGGGCGACGCCCGGAAGACCTCCATGCCCCATCGGCCGAGGTCGTAGTGCGGACCGCCGGAGGCCATCATCTCGATGGCGCAGCAGGCGAGGCCGAACGTGGCACCCCAGAACGACGACTTGCGCGCCCAGTTGGACAGCTTCTCCACACTGGTCAGCAGGATTCCGGCCGGGAGTTTCTCTTCAATGCCCATGGCGTATCAGTCCCAGTTGAGTCCGCCGCGTCGCCACACGTACGTGTAGGCGATGAAGACGGTGACGATGAACAGGACCATTTCGACGAACCCGAACTTGCCGAGCGCCCCGAAGGACACGGCCCACGGGTACAGGAAGATGGTCTCGATGTCGAAGACGATGAAGAGCATCGCGGTCAGGTAGAACTTCACCGGGAACCGGCCGCCACCGATCGGCTGCGGGGCGGGCTCGATGCCGCACTCGTACGCGTCGAGTTTGGCGCGGTTGTACCGCTTCGGTCCGACGATCGGCGCGATCCCGACCGAGAACAACGCGAAGAGCGCGCCGAGGATCAGCAACCCGACGATCGGGACGTAGGGATTGATCGTCATGTTCTCTCCTGAGGGACTGTTAGCCCGTTCACACTATTAATCCGATTCGGGGCGGCGGCCACCGGGGTCCCTGACCTGCTCATACCGCGGGTGCCACCTTCGTCAGGCCATTGATGATGCGATCCATGGCGTCTCCGCCCCGCGGATCGGTCAGGTTGGCCAGCAGCTTGAGAACGAACCGCATGAGCGTCGGATGCGGCATGCCGTGTTTGGTGGCGATCCGCATGATCTGCGGGTTGCCGATCAACTTCACGAACATCCCGCCGAGCCGGTAGTAGCCGCCGAATCGCACGCTGAGCTCGGTGGGGTACGCGCGCAGGGCCCGCTCGCGGTCGGCGCCGGCCGGGCGGGCGAGCGCCTGCACGGCCACCTCGGCCGCCAGCTCGCCCGACTCCATCGCGTACGCGATGCCCTCGCCGTTCATCGGGTTGACCATGCCGCCGGAGTCGCCGACCATCATCATGCCCCGGGTGTAGTGCGGCACCCGGTTGAAGCCCATCGGAAGAGCGGCCCCGAGAATCGGGCCGTCCGCATTGGTCTCGTCGCGCAGGCCCCAGTCGGCGGGCGTGCCGGCCAGCCAGTCGTTGAGCATCGCGCGGTAGTTGGTCTTGCCGAACGCGCTGGACGAGTTGAGGATGCCGAGGCCCACATTGACCCGGCCGTCACCCAGCCCGAAAATCCAGCCGTAGCCCGGCAGCAGCCGCTCGCGGTCCTGCGCGCTGCGCAGCTCCAGCCAGGACTCGAGGTAGTCGTCATCGGCCCGGACCGGGGAGTGGAAGTAGCGCCGGACGGCCACGCCGATCGGGCGGTCGTCGCGTTTGGTCAGGCCCATGGCCAGCGGAAGCTTGCCGGAGACCCCGTCCGCGGCGATCACCAGCGGGGCGCGGAACTCGACCGTCTCCTTGCCCGGGCCGACCTTGGCTTCGACGCCGATCGCGTGGCCGTCGGCGTCCAGGACGGGGCCGGTCACGTTGACCGAGGTGCGCAGGAGCGCGCCGGCCTCGACCGCGCGCTTGGCCAGCATGTCGTCGAAGTCGAGACGGGTGCGGACCAGGCCGTAGTTGGGGAAGCTGGCCAGGTCGGGCCAGTCGAGCTCGAGGCGGACGCCGCCGCCGATCACCCGCAGACCTTTGTTCTGCAACCAGCCCGCTTTTTCTGAGGTGTCGACGCCCATCCGCACCAGCTGGCGGACCGCGCGCGGGGTCAGGCCGTCACCGCACACCTTCTCGCGGGGGAACTCGGTCTTCTCCAGCAGCAACACCCGTAGGCCGTGCCGCGCCATGTGATAGGCCGCGGCGGAACCACCGGGTCCCGCTCCGACGACGATCACATCCGCCTCGTCGGCGATCGGGCCGAGTCGTCGCTCGTCCTGCACGGCACACCTCCGTCTCGCGCCCGCTCGTGAAACGGTTCACAAGCGTGCCCAGATCGGAGTCTAGGACGGCCATCGAAACTCGTTCGGGTTAGGCGACCCTAACTGTTCCGCGCCGGTGAATTACCCGATCCGGTCTCTGTCAAGGCCCGCTCTGCTACATCGCGGGCATCTCCATCCAGATATTCCCGAAACGTACCGCCCATTGCCCGGTCAAGGGCGACGATCAGCTCATCTACCAGATCCTGGGCCAGCTCCGGGTCCTCGGCCGCCACCAAGCGGATGCGGGTGGCCAGCTCCATGCTGCGGCGCTCCCCCGCCTCCTGCTCGTCGATCGCGACGTCGATATCGGTGTCCTCAAGATTGCCGAAGGTCGTCATCAACCGAGCAAAACAGGCGTATGCGGACCTTGTGGCCAGAATGACCGTTTTACACCCGGGTGGCCCGGTGCAGTGCCACGATGCCCCCGGTCAGGTTGCGCCAGCCGACCCGGTCCCACGGACCGGAATTCGCGACGCGCTCGGCCAAACCCGCCTGGTCCGGCCAGGCGCGGATCGATTCCGCGAGATAGACGTACGCCTCGGGATTGCTCGACACGGTGCGGGCCACCGCCGGCAGCGACCGCATCAGGTATTCGAGATAGACAGTGCGGAACGGCCCGTAGACCGGGCGACTGAACTCACACACCACCAGGCGTCCGCCCGGCCGTGTCACCCGGCCCAGTTCCCGCAGCGCGGCCTCGGTGTCCTGCACGTTACGCAGCGCGAACGAGATCGTCACCGCGTCGAACGTGGCATCGGCGAACGGCAGCTTCAGCGCGTCACCGGCCAGCAGCGGCACCGTGCGCCCCGCCCCGCGTCCGGCCACCAGCATGCCGACCGACAGGTCGGCGCCGACCGCGAACGCGCCCGAACGCTCCAGCTCCTCGGTCGAGACCCCGGTGCCGGCCCCCACGTCGAGCACCCGCTCCCCCGGCCGCAGCCCGAGCGCGGCCCGGGTCGCCCGCCGCCAGCCCCGGTCCTGGCCGAACGAGAGAACGGTGTTGGTCAGGTCATACCGCTTGGCCACGCCGTCGAACATCTCGGCGACCTCATGCGGCTGCTTGTCCAGGTCTGCGCGCGTCACGGAGACAACTCTGCCACTGGGCGCACAGACAGAACGGGCGGGATGGTTTCCCATCCCGCCCGCATCCTTGTGCGTTATATATACGACCGCGAGCGGTCGGGTCCGCGACCGTCATCGCGGGCCCAAGCCGTGCGCCCGTATGACCGTCAGGAAGTTCCTCAGGTGTTACGCAGGCAACGTAACCAGCGGGAACGGGACGGCATAGAGGTAGACGAGGCTCGTTACGAAGGAGCAATCGGCCCCTCACTGATTCGACGATCCCCACCTGGCCGAACGGTCAGGTGTACCCCTCCGAAGGAGGGGTCAGGAGACCTCGACGAGCGGCAATTCGCGCCCGGCGCCGCCGCCCGGCATCGCGATCGACGAGAAATGCGAGACCACGCGCTCGTCGGTCGGGTCGTCGGCCGGCGTGTGGTGCACGGCCAGGTGCCGGTAGAGGGTGTCGCGCTGGGCCGGGACGCGGTCGGCGGTGCGGATCATCGAGATCAGCTCGTGCAGGTTGGACCGGTGCCGGGCGCCGGCCGAGGAGATGACGTTCTCCTCGAGCATGATCGAGCCGAGGTCGTCGACGCCGATGTGCAGCGACAGCTGACCGGCCTCCTTGCCCGTGGTCAGCCACGACGCCTGCAGGTGGGCGACGTTGTCGAAGAACAGCCGGGACACCGCGATGAACCGCAGGTATTCCATGGTCGTGGCCTGGGTGCGGCCCTTGAGGTGGTTGTTCTCCGGCTGGTAGGTCCACGGGATGAACGCCCGGAAACCCCCGACCTCATGGGAGCTCTCGACCGCGTCGTCGCGGTAGCCGTTGGCGACCGCGAGGTCCTGGCAGTCGCGGATCATCCGGATGTGCTCGATGCGCTCCGCGTTCGTCTCGCCGGTCCCCATCATCATGGTGGCGGTCGAGGACAGGCCGTTGCGGTGCGCGATCGTCATCACCTCGATCCAGCGGGCGCCGCTCTCCTTCAACGGGGCGATCGCCTTGCGCGGCCGGTCGGGCAGCATCTCGGCGCCCGCCCCGGCGATCGAGTAGAGGCCGGCCTTCTTGATGCGGACGATCGACTCCTCGATCGAGACGCCCGAGACCTTCGACATGTGCAGGATCTCGCTCGGGCCGATCGAGTGGATCGCCAGCTGGGGGTAGGCCTCGCTGACGGTGGAGAACAGCTCCTCGTAGTACTCCACGCCGTAGTCGGGGTGGTGGCCACCCTGCAGCATGACCTGGGTCGCACCGAGGTCGACCGCCTCGCCGCACCGGCGCAGGATCTCCTCCATCGGGTGCGACCAGCCCTCGCCGTGCTTGGGCGCGCGGAAGAACGCGCAGAACTTGCACGCGGTGACGCACACGTTGGTGTAGTTGATGTTGCGGTCGATCAGGTAGGTGACGACGCCGTCCGGGTAGCGCCGGCGCCGCACGGCGTCGGCCGCCTCGCCGAGCTCGTGGAACGGCGCATCCGTATAGAGCAGCAGCGCCTCCTCCGGCGTGATGCGACCGCCGTCGGCGGCGCGCTGCAGGATGGTCGAGATCTCCGGGTTCGCCGTCACGTCACGAAGACTACGTCCCGCGTACGACCCGCGTCAGCGGTGCGGGTCACCGCCCGGCCGGCCCGGTAATCTCGACGGGTTACGCAGGGGGTGGGCGTGGTATTCGTACAGGGCGGCTGGGTGCCGGGCACCGATCGGCCGGGGCGGCTCGCGCTCTGGGCCGAGCGGCCGGCGACCGATTCGCCGGCTTCACCGAGTCGGGCCAGGCAGCTCCCGCACCCGTTCGCCGAGCCGGCCGAGTCACTGGCCGAGCTGCTGGGCGAGGCGGTCGATCAGGCCACTTTCGAGACGCTGACACTTCATCTGCCGGGAACCTCCAAGGGGCCGGTGCCCTCGCCCGAGACGGGCGGCGAGGCGCCGTCCCGCGGCGTACGGCTGAAAGAGTGGGCCGTCCCGGCCCTGCTCATGCCCGGTGACGCGGCCCTGGCCGCCCTGGCCCAGCTCGCCGAGCCCGACCCGGACGGGTTCTGGCAGCCCGCCGCCTCCCTGCGTTATCTCGGGGTGCTCGCCACCCACGCCTACGACCTGGCCCTCCGCGGCCGCATGCTGCCCCAGCTGGTGATCGAGGGCGGTGTGCCCGCCGCACGCTGGCGTCCGGTGATCACCGGGGCCGACGCCGCCGCCTACCGCGACTTCGCCGCCGCGCTGCCGCCGGTGGTCCGGGCGACCGGGGCCGGGACCGGCCGCACCCTGCGTGACGCCCTCGACGCCCTGATCGACGGCGCCGCCCGCGCGCTGCTGCCCGAGCGCATCCTGCACGGGCACCGCACCGGCCCGCGCGGCCCGCTGCCCGACCGGTGGATCGCCGCCCTGACCGACCCCGATCCGAGCCTGCCCGGGGCCAAGCCGGACGAGGTCCGCTCGCTCGCCGAGGCGATGAGCGACTGGCTGCGCGCGGCCCACGAGGCGAACGGGCCGATCCGGGTCAGCTTCCGGCTGAGCGAGCCGGGACCGGAGACCGACGAGTGGGGTCTCGAGTTCGCGCTGCAGTCGGCCGAGGATCCGAGCCTCTATCTGCCGGCGGCCGAGATGTGGGAGGGCGGGCGCTTCCCCGGGTTGCCGCAGCGGCCCGACGAGACGCTGCTGGCCGGTCTGGGCCGGGCGGTCCGGCTGTTCCCGCTGCTGCACCTCTCCCTTCTCGATCAGCAGCCCGACCGGATGACGCTGGACACCGGCGAGGCGCACGAGTTCCTGCGCCAGGCGGCGCCCCTGCTGCAGGCGGCCGGCTTCGGTGTGCAGTTGCCCACCTGGGCCGGGCGCAAGGCGGTCGGGCTCAAGCTCACCACCCGGTCCAAGACGCCTTCGTCCCGGGCGGCCGCGAGTTCCGGTTTCGGGCTCGAGCAGCTGGTCGACTTCCGGATCGACCTGGTGATCGGCGACGGCGTCGTGTCCGCCGAGGAGCTGGCCGAGCTGGCCCGGGCCAAGGTGCCGCTGGTGCGGGTGCGCGGGCAGTGGGTCGAGCTCGACGATCGGCAGCTCAAAGCCGCGCTGAAGGCGGTCGACCGCCGGCGCGACGGGTCGGTCACCGCGGGCGAGGTGCTGCAGCAGGTGATCGACGGCGGCGACGAGGATCTGCCGCTGGTCGAGGTGGACGCGGACGGCGAGCTGGGTGATCTGCTCAGCGGGCAGGCGGCCGAGCGGCTGACCCCGCTGGCCACGCCGGCCGGGTTTCTCGGCACGCTGCGGCCCTATCAGGAGCGCGGGCTGTCGTGGTTGCACTTCCTGGCCCGGCTGGGGCTGGGCGGCATCCTCGCCGACGACATGGGTCTCGGGAAGACGGCGCAGACGCTTTCGCTGCTCCTGGCCGAGCGCGCGGTCTCCGACGACGTGCCGCCGACCTTACTCATCTGTCCTATGTCTCTGGTGAGCAACTGGCAGAAGGAGGCAGCGCGATTCACGCCCGGTTTGCGGGTGTACGTCCATCACGGCGTCACGCGCCGCCGCGATGACATCTCCGACGATGTGGACCTGGTCATCACCACATACGGCACCGCGACGCGCGATCTGTCGGTCTTGCGGGAGGTCGGCTGGGGCCGGGTGGTCTGCGACGAAGCCCAGGCGATCAAGAACAGTGGCACCCGCCAGGCCCAGGCGGTGCGGGCGATCCCGGCCCGCACCCGGCTGGCCCTGACCGGCACCCCGGTCGAAAACCACCTGGCCGAGCTGTGGTCCATCATGGACTTCTGCAACCCGGGCCTGCTCGGGCCGGCCAAACGTTTCCGCCGCCGATTCCAGGAGCCGATCGAGGTCCGCCAGGATGCCGACGCGGCCGCGGCGCTGAAACGCGCGACCGGGCCGTTCGTGCTGCGCCGGCTCAAGACCGACAAGACGATCATCTCGGACCTGCCGGAGAAGAACGAGATGAAGGTGTGGTGCACGCTCACCGGCGAGCAGGCCACCCTCTATCAGGCGGTCGTCGAGGACATGATGGACGCGATCGACGGCAGCGAGGGCATCCAGCGCCGGGGCAACGTGCTGGCCGCGATGACCAAGCTCAAGCAGGTCTGCAACCACCCGGTCCACCTGCTCAAGGACGGCTCCCGGCTGCCCGGCCGCTCCGGCAAGCTGGCCCGGCTCGAGGAGCTGGCGGCCGAGATCATCGAGGACGCCGACAAGGCCCTGGTCTTCACCCAGTACGCCGAGTGGGGCTCACTGCTGCAGCCCTACCTCGCCGCGCACCTCGACCGCCCGGTGCTCTGGCTCCACGGTGGACTGTCGAAGGCCCGGCGGGACGAGATGGTCGAGCGCTTCCAGACCGACGACGAGCCGATGCTGTTCCTGCTGTCGCTGAAGGCGGCCGGCACCGGCCTCAACCTGACCGCGGCCAACCACGTCATCCACTTCGACCGCTGGTGGAACCCGGCGGTCGAGGACCAGGCAACCGACCGGGCGTTCCGCATTGGGCAGTCGCGCGACGTGCAGGTCCGCAAGTTCATCTGCACCGGCACGCTCGAGGAGAAGATCGACGCGATGATCGAGCGGAAGAAGGCGCTGGCCTCCTCGGTCGTCGGCACCGGCGAGGACTGGATCACCGACCTCGACACCGACCAGCTGCGCGACCTGTTCGCGCTCGACCCGGCGGCGGTGCGCTGAGATGCCTCGCGACTTCTCGGACTACGGCAAGCCGATCGAGGTCGACGGCGGCCTCGCGGTGCGCGCCAAACGCGGTCAGATCGGTTCGCAGTGGTGGTCCCGGAAGTTCGTCGACGTGCTCGAACAGGTCTGCGACGGCGGCCGCCTCGCGCGGGGGCGGACCTACGCCCGCAAGGGCCAGGTGCTCGACTTCACCCTCCGGCCCGGGCGGGTCACCGGCCGGGTGCAGGGGTCACGCCCCCAGCCGTACGCGGTGACGATCGACATCTCGGCCTTCGACGAAGCACAGTGGGCCACGGTCACGTCGGCGCTCGGAGCCCAGGCCCTGTACCGGGCGGCGCTCCTGGCCGGCACGATGCCGCACGAGATCGTCGAGCTTTTCGACGACCACGAGCTGCCGTTGTTCCCGGATCAGCTCGACATCCGGTGCAACTGCCCGGACTGGGGCGTCCCCTGCAAGCACGGTTCGGCCGTGCTCTACGTGCTGGCCGAGGCATTCGACGACGACCCGTTCCTGGTGCTGGCCTGGCGCGGACGCGACCGCGAGCAGCTGCTGGACGCGTTGCGGGGCACCCCGGAGCCGCTGCCCGAGATCGACCCACTGGCGGTCGACGAGGAGCCGCTGGACACCCGCCTGGCCGACTTCTATACCCCGGCGCTGAGCCTGAGCCGCCTGCGGGAACGACCGTCCCGCATCACGACGCCGCCCGAGTTGCTGCTGCGCGCCCTCGACCCGCCGCCGGTCAAGATCCGCCACATCCCGCTGGTCGACCTGCTACGGCCGGCGTACCGGTCGCTCGGCGCGCCGGACGACTCCCGATAACTCATCGGCAAGCACTTGCCTGATAGGAAACCGTCGAGGTAGTTTCTTTTCAGGCAAGTACTTGAGCGAAGGGGGAGAGATCGTGAACGCCTCGATGGACCCGGCGGACGCCGCCCGCGACCTGCAGACCGCCGCGGCTGGGCGGCGAGCACTGGCCGACGCGACTCGGCGGCCGCTCTGGATCTACCCGACCCTGTTCGTCTACACGGTGACCCTGTTCGCCCTCGAGGACTTCGTGCCGAAGGTCGGGTTCGGCGTGGCCCTCGCGATCGCGTTTCTCTACGCACTGGGCCAATGGGCGCCGGGCCTGCGACTGCGGGTCCGTTCCCGGTTCGGCCTGCGGGTCTCGGCCGCGACCGATGTCGTTCCCCGGCACACCCGGATCGCCCTCCGGGCGGCCATGCTGATCGTCGTGATCGGCAGTCTGCTGCTCCTCGACAACGACCATCCGCTCGCCGGCGTCGGCGCACCGGCGTGGGCCGTCCGCCACACCATTACGGTCTACGGCGTGGCGTTCGCGATCTTGATGATGCCGTTCACCTGGCTGGTCGACCGGGTCACCCGGCACTACCTGATGCGAGGCATGCGGTGAGCCCGCGGCGCCGGGCGCTGCCGGGCAACTCGGATCTCGACCCCCTGCTGCTCGACCCGACCCGGCTCGGCATCGTGTCGCTGCTGGCCGGTGCCGACTGGTGCGAGTTCGGCTTCGTCCGCGACACCGCCGAGCTGACCGATCCGGCACTGTCCAAGCAGGTCACGACCCTGTCCGGGTCCGGCTACGTCGAGGTTCGAAAGGGCTACGTGGGCAAGACCCCGCGCACGTGGCTGCGGGCCACCGGCGACGGCCGGGTGCGGCTGGATCGCCACCTGGCCGCCCTGCAGGGCATCGTGGATGCCGCCCGCGCGGCCGGTGCCGCCCACCAACCGGAGGGCGCACCGGCCGACGGATGACGTCAGCCCTGGCGCCACTTCTGGTTGGCGGTGCCGGCGCAGTCCCAGAGCTGGAGCTTGGCGCCGGCGTTCGCGTTGACGTCCTTGATGTCCAGGCACCGGTTGGACTGGGGGTTGACCAGGTCACCGGCCGCGCTCAGCACCCACTGCTGCGCGCCCGTCCCGTTGCAGGTGTAGAGCTGGACGACCGCCCCGTTCGCCGTCGAGCCGGCCGCGACGTCCATGCACTTGCCGTTCTGGCTCAGCAGCGCCCCGCCGCTGAAGGTCCACTTCTGGGCGCTGCTGTTGTTGCAGTCCCACATCTGCAGCTGGGCGCCGTCGACGAAGTTCGAGCTCGGCACGTCGACGCACCGGTTGTTGAGGCTGCTGATCAGCGACGTCCCGGAGGCCGGCGGCGGCGTCGTGGTGCCTCCGCCGCCGGTGAACGGCGAGAGCGTGATGCCGGCCGAGCGCGGGTCGCCGTCGTTGACGATCGACGCGAAGTCGGACACGTCGTCGAAGGGGAACGCGTACGCCCGCCCGTCCGCCATGTTGGCGTGGATCGTCTTGGCGTAGACGTTGGTCGGGTTGTTCTTGTAGAAGTCGGCCGCGTTGCCGTCCGGCTGGGTGTCGACGGTGCCGAGCGTGCCGCGGTTGAGGCCGGCGCAGAGCGTACGGGAAATCGGCCCGACCACCTGGTCGTTGGGGGCCGGCAGGTCGCCCGCGCAGCCGAAGACGCTGGCCGACGACGGCTTGTTGAACGACGCCACCTGGGCGCCGGACGAGTTGGTGAAGACCATCGTGTTGCCCGAGGTGTGCCCGAAGTATCTGGTGTTGGGCTGGTCGCTGAACGGCACCACGGTCAGCGTCTTCGAGCCGTACGCGTTCCACGCCGAGTTGATGTACGAGTCGAGGAACGTGTTGCTCGTCTTGCCGGGCGAGAGCACGCGCAGCACCGTTCCGTCCGACGGGCGGGTGTAGACCAGGCTGGACCAGCCGGCCGTCCCCTTAATCGTGTTGATCACGTTGGTGCGGCCGTTGGCGACCGGGTCGCCGGTGCGCTTGGTGACGCCGGCCGAGTTGGTCACGGTGACCGCGTGCGGGATCGCGAACATGTCGACCTGCGAGCTGTTCAGCCACAGCCCGGAGTCGTTGTAGGTGAACTCGCTCCAGTCGAACAGGATGTTCTGGTTGGCGTCGCCCGTGGCCCAGGGTGCGGGCTGCACCAGGCCGTCCGGGGTGAGGAAGAACTTGAGCTTCTCGCCGAGCGAGAAGTAGACCCGGCCGGAGAAGTTGCGCGGGAAGCGGATGGTCGTGTTGCCGCCGTTGCCCGGCCCGGCGATCGAGACGTCGGGCGCGGGCGACGGGGGAATCTGGCCGCCGCTCCACGCGGTGAAGGTGCCGGCCTGGTTGACGTAGCCGAGGCGGCCGCTGGAGAGCTGGGTGCCGATCACGTAGAGGTAGACCGCGTCGGCGCGGCCGGTGTTGTTGGTGAAGGTAACCGGGAGGATGTCGGGGCCGACGGCCTGGGCGGCCGGCGGGGCGACGGCCGCGGCGACCGGGATGGTCAGGGCCAGGGCCGCGAGTGCGCGGAGGACGGTACGCACGGAACACCTCTTCTCGAGTTGAGAGCGCTCTCACGCACACTCGAATCTGTTAACTACGTGTGTCAATAGATGCGGGCCGATGTCGAACGTCCGCAGGGCAAGGCAGGGACATTCGGGCATAGGGTCGGATCATGAGTGACATGAGCTACCGCCGGCTGGGCGCCTCCGGCCTGGTCGTCTCCGTCGTGGGCCTGGGCTGCAACAACTTCGGCCGCAAGCTGGACGCCGACGGCACGCGTGAGGTCGTCGACGCCGCGTTCGACGCCGGGATCACGCTGTTCGACACCGCCGACGTCTACGGCACCCCGCACGGCGCCTCCGAGGAGGTGCTGGGCGCCGCACTCAAGGGCCGCCGGGACGAGATCGTGCTCGCCACCAAGTTCGGCATGGACATGGAGGGCATCAACGGCAACGACTTCGACGCGCGCGGCTCGCGGCGCTACATCGTGCGGGCGGCCGAGGCCTCGCTGCGGCGTCTCGAGACCGATTACATCGACCTTTACCAGATGCACCGGCCCGACGAGGGCACCCCGATCGACGAGACCCTGGCCGCCCTCGACGACCTGGTGCGTTCGGGCAAGGTTCGTTACCTGGGAAACTCCAACTTCGGCGGGTGGCAGATCGCGGACGCCCACTGGACGGCGAGCGCCGGCAGCCTGACCCCGTTCATCAGCGCGCAGAACCAGTACAGCCTGCTGCACCGCGAGGTCGAGGACGAGGTCGTGCCGGCCTGCGAGCACTTCGGACTCGGTTTCCTGCCGTTCTTCCCGCTCGACAGCGGCCTGCTGAGCGGCAAATACCGGCGCGGCGAGCGCCCGGCCGCCGGCACCCGCCTGTCGCAGGAGCGCTACCAGCGCTGGCTGGACGACGCCGACTGGGACACCATCGAGGCGCTCACCGCGTTCGGCGCCGAGCGCGGCCACAGCCTGCTCGATGTCGCGATCGCGGGTCTCGCCGCGCGCCCGGCGGTCGCCAGCGTGATCGCGGGCGCGACGAGCGCCGAGCAGATCCAGGCCAACGCGGCGGCCGGAGCCTGGCCGCTGAGCGCCGACGACGTCGCGGCGCTCGACAGCCTGTTGAACTGACCACAGCAGACAGTGGGCGGCCCGGGGTTTTTGCCCCAGGCCGCCCACTTTTTTGCATCCACTGACGCCGATACCCGTGACAAATGGCCCTTGCGCATTTGCATACAACGATCAATGCTCCGGCGTGGATCAACGGGGGGAAACGGGGGTTCCTCCCGGTCGTCGTATGCGAGGAGCACTACATGCCATTTCCGGCAAGAGGGGTGCTTACGGCATCTCTCGTTTCCCTCGGGGTGCTGACCGCCGCCGCCTATCCGGCGGCGGCGCTCGCGGCACCCCCCGTAGTCAAGCTGCCGGCCACCGCCGGCCAGCCGGCTCGCGGCGTCATCGTGATGCTGCGCAACCAGCACAAGGAACTCTCGTTCACGCGTAGTGCGAACTCGCCCCGCGCTCAGGCCGACAAGAAGGACCAGGCACCGGTCATCACCCGGGCCAAGTCCGCCGGCATGCGCGACGTCCGCGGCTTCACCAGCGTCAATGCGATCGCCGCGACCGCGACAACCGCGCAGATCTCGGCCCTGACCGCCGACCCGACGGTCGCCGCGGTCTACCCCGACCTGCCGATCAGCAAGGCACCGACCGGATCCGACGCGACCGCGCCGGTCAAGGGGGCCGAGCAGTCGAGTGTGGCCTCCCCGATCTGCCCGTCCGACCCGTCCAAGCCGCTGCTCGAACCCGAGGCGCTGCAGACGACCGACACCGCGTTCAGCAACCCGGCGACGCCGCAGGCCCAGTCGCTCGCCACCGGCAAGGGTGTCAAGGTGGCGTTCCTCGCCGACGGCCTCGACATCAACAACCCGGACTTCATCCGGGCCGACGGCAGCCACGTCTTCGTCGACTACAAGGACTTCTCGAGCGAGGGCCCGGACGCTCCGAGCTCGGCCGCCGAGGCATTCGGCGACGCCAGCTCGATCGCGGCCCAGGGTCTGCACTCGTACGACCTGGCCGACTTCGTCAACCCGGCGCACCCGCTGCCCGCGGGCTGCACGATCACCGTACGGGGTATCGCCCCCGGCGCGAGCCTGGTCGGACTGAAGGTCTTCGGCAACTCGAACACCGCTCCGACCTCGCGCTTCATCCAGGCGCTCGACTACGCGGTGAACGACGCCAACGTCGACGTCATCAACGAGTCGTTCGGTGGCAACCCGTTCCCCGACCTGGGCAACGACCCGATCTCGCTGGCCGACGACGCGGCCGTGGACGCGGGCGTGACGGTCGTGGCGAGCACCGGTGACGCCGGCACGACCGGCACCATCGGCTCGCCGGCCAGCGACGCCAAGGTGATCGGTGTCGCGGCGACCACAACGTTCCAGTCGTACGCCCAGACCGGTTCCTCCGGCTTCCCGTTCTCCAACGGGACCTGGGCCGACGGCAACATCTCCGGCCTGAGCTCGGGCGGCGTGACCTCGCACGGGCGGGTGCCCGACCTGGCCGCCCCCGGCGATCTCGGATGGGCGCTCTGCACCCCGAACACCGCGATCTACGAGGACTGCGTCGACTACAAGGGCGCGCCGGCCTCGATCCAGAACTTCGGAGGCACCAGCCAGTCCTCGCCGTTCACCGCCGGTGCCGCGGCCCTGGTCATCCAGGCCTACGAGAGCACCCACCACGGTGTCCGTCCGGCCCCGGCCCTGGTCAAGCGGCTGCTCACCAGCACCGCGACCGACCTCGGCCACCCGGCCTACGAGCAGGGCGCCGGACAGCTCAACACGCTGGCCGCGGTCAAGGCGGCGCTGAGCTGGAAGGACAGCAACGGCTCGCCGAAGGCGCAGGGCTCCTCGCTGGTCGTCGACAAGACCCAGCTGGTCACCGACGGGCAGCCGGGCAGCACCACGACCTCCAAGCTGACGATCACCAACGTCAGCCCCAACACCCAGCGGATCAACCTGTCGACCCGGACGCTCGGCGGCGCGTCGAGCACCCAGTCCGGCACCGTCACCCTGAACACGGCGACGGCACCGGCCTACATCGACCAGGTCGGCATCCCGCGGAGCTACGTGTCGCAGAAGTTCAAGGTGGGCCTGGGCGCCGACCGGCTCGACGTCTCGATCGCGGGTGCCTCCGCCCCGGGCGCGTCGCGCATCATCCTGATCGACCCGCAGGGCACCTACCAGGCGTACTCGATCCCGCAGGGTGCCGGCAACTTCTCGGACATCGACGTTCACTACCCGGCCTTCGGCACCTGGACGGCGTACTTCGCCGTCCCGAAGTCGTCGGGCTTCAACGGGCCGCTCAAGTGGCAGGCGACCACGTCGAACTTCACCGGCTTCGGCTCGGTGTCGCCGTCGTCGCTGTCGCTGGCGCCGGGTGCGACCGGCACCGTGAAGGTCACCACCAGGCTGCCGAAGAACCCGGGCGACGTGAGCGCCTCGGTGCAGCTGAAGACGCCGCTCGGCCAGACCACCTCGGTGCCGCTGACCGCCCGCACGGTGATCCCGACCACCGCCGCCAGCAACACCTTCAGCGGTGTCCTGACCGGCGGTAACGGCCGCTCGGGCGCCGGCGGGTACGCCCAGGCGAACTCGTACTACCTGGATGTCCCGTCCGGCAAGAAGGACCTGGGCATCAGCGTCAGCGTGGCCGACCCGGGTGTGACGTACTTCGGGGTGCTCACCTCGCCCGACGGCCAGGTGTACTCCTACCAGAGCAACCTCTACGCCGACGCCACCGGCCAGGGCGTGAACGACAAGGCGCTGCAGATCTACCGGCGTAACCCGCAGGCGGGCCGCTGGCTGCTGTCGCTCAACTTCACCAACCCGCAGAGCGGTCTCGAGGTCGCCCAGCCGTTCACCGGCAAGCTGACCTTCAACACCGTCAAGGTCAGCGCCTCGCTGCCCAGCGGCTCGACGCTGAAGGCCGGCAAGGCGGTCACGGTTCCGGTCAAGGTGACCAACACCGGTGCCGCCCCGCTGACCTACTTCGCCGACGCCCGCCTCACCACGATCGGCGACCTGCCGCTGGTCGAGCTGAGCGGCGCCGCCACCACCACGCTGCCGGTTCCGGCCGGCGTCCTGCCGCAGTGGCTGGTGCCTTCGGAGAGCAAGGAGCTCACGGTTCAGTCCGCGGCGACCCAGCCGGTCAACCTGGACCTCTTCTACTCCTCGGGCGAGCCGGAGCTCTACTCCTCGGCTCAGGGCAACGGCGCGGTCGTCCGCGTCCAGGCGCCGCAGGTGTCGCCGGGCCTCTGGGCCGCCGACATCGGCCAGACCGGCCCGTTCGACGGCCCGGCTCCGGCCGGCACGGTCTCGACCGCCGCGGTGGCCCGGGGTCAGCTCTTCGACCCCGCGGTGACCTCGTCGACCGGTGACTTCTGGCAGCTCGGGGTCGGCTCGGGCGACGACGCCGCGCTGGCCGCGCTCGAAGCCAACGCCAAGGCCGGCAAGTACGTGGCCCAGGCCACGGGCAAGCAGGCCGCCGGCTCCACGACGGCCGCCGCCGACGCGACCGGCCCGGTGATTCTCAAGCCGGGTCAGAGCGCGACGATCACGGTGACGATCACGCCGGGTGCCGCCAAGGGCTCGACCGTGAAGGGCCACCTCTACGTCGACACGATCAGCCAGGTGACGCTGGGTGGCGACGAGCTGATCGACCTGCCGTACAGCTACAAGGTCGGCTAGCGATCTGTTGAGCGCAACAAGCGGGGGACGGCGAATCGCCGTCCCCCGCTTGCCATTTCCCCCAGAGCAAGGTCCGCAGGAGGGTATGGCCTGCGGAAATGAAGATCAAACTTCGGCGAAAACCGGACCTTCGGGCGGAAGGGGCGGAACCTCACCACGGGCGGCGGCATGGCGCGCAAACTCCCGAAGCCCCGCAATCTGCCGCTCGCCGAGCGAGAAGTCGAGGGCCCGGAAATAGTTGGCGAGCGTGGCCGCGTCGAACGGCTCCCACCGCGCGGCCGCCGCGGCCGCCTCGTCGAGCTCACCCAGGCACAGCTCGACCGACCGCTGGAACGCCTCGTGCACGTCCTTGACCGCGCCCGGATTCGCGGCCGCGAAGTCCTTGCGGACCGCCCAGACCGCGAACACCATCGGCAGCCCGGTCCACTCGCGCCAGGCCTGGCCCAGGTCGATCACGTCGAGCCCGTTCTTGGGGGCCTCGTAGAGCGCGCGCAGCGCCGGGTCGCCGATCAGCACGCCGGCGTCGGCCTCCAGCAGCATCTGGGTCAGCTCGGGCGGACACCGGAAATACTCCGGCTCGGCGCCGTACTTCTCGGCCAGCAGCATCTGGGCCAGCAGCACGCCCGTACGCGATGTCGAGCCGAGCGCCACCGGCCGCTTGTCCAGCGAGGCCAGCGGCTTGGTCGAGATCAGGTTGACCGAGAGCACCGGCCCGTCGCTGCCCACCGCCAGGTCGGGCAGCAGGAGCAGCTCGTCGGCGTGGCGCAGGTATTCGACCAGCGAGATCGGGCCGATGTCGAGGTCGCCCGCGACCAGCGCGTTGTTGAGCCGGTCGGGGGTGTCCTTCTGCAGCTCGAAGTCGAGAAGAGCGCCGGAGCGCATCAGGCCCCAGTAGATCGGAAGACAGTTGAGGAATTGGATGTGCCCGACCCGGGGCCGACGGACGCTGTCGCTCATCCTTCGACGCTAGCCCCCGCCCGCCCGGTTTCCCCGAGGACCGGGGCGAGGGGTGGGGCAAGTCGCACCGCGGAACGGACCATCGGAAGACAGGCGAGCGCGGCCAGCAGCCCGGCCGCCCCGCACGCGGCGACCAGCAGACGGGGCCCGAAGTGGTCGACCAGCGGCCCGGCGACCATGAAACCGAGCATGTTGGCGGTCTGGGCGACGGCGTTCATCACCCCGTACGCCTGTCCGCGCGCGCCCGGCACGACCCGTTCGGCCAGGATCACCGCGCACATCACGTTGAGTACGCCGTTGCAGGTGCCGCCGGCGATCCAGAGCGGGAACAGCCAGCCGGCGTTGTCGACCGAACCGGCGATCACGATGGGCAGGCACAGCGCGGCCATCAGGGCGACCGCGACCGGGCCGGTGAAGTAGCGCTTGGGCACCCGGGAGACGAGCGCCGAGCCGATCAGCGCGCCGGCCGTCCACGCGGCGACGAGCAGGCCCCACACGGTGGCCGAGCCGCCGAGCGTGTCGCGGACGAAGAAGATCTCGAAGACGTTGATCGCGCTGACGCCGGCGATCACCACGAAGAGGGCCACGAACAGGGTGGTCAGGGTGCGGTCGTCGCGGAGCCGCCAGGGCACGACCGGCGAGGACGCCGAAGGGTGCGGGCGGCGACGCGTACGGATCAAGAGGGCCGCCGCGACCAGCGCGAGATAGCTGACCGCATCGAGCAGCAGCGCCGGGCGCGGCCCGGCCGTTCCGATCAGCAGGCCCGCCAGGGCCGGGCCGGCCAGCGCTCCGATGCTGCTCGCGACCTGTCCGAGGCCGCTCGCCCGGGGCAGGTCCTCGGGCCGCACCATCGCCGGGGTGAGCGCGGCGAGCGTCGGCTGGGTGACCGCCAGACCACAGGCGAGCAGCGCGACCAGGCCGATCATCGCGATCGGCCGCGAGGTGAAGGCGAGCACCGCGGCGACCACGGCCTGCAGCAGCCCGGCCACCACCAGCAGCGTGCGGCTGTCGGCCCGATCGGCGAGCCGGCCGGCGAGCGGGGCCAGCACCGCGACCGGCAGCGCGGCGGCGATGAGCAGGCCGGAGACCGCGATCCCGGCGTGACCGCGCTGCTGGAGCACGAGGGCGAGCGAGGTCGCGGCCAGAAAGTCGCCGCACGTGGAGACTCCGCGGGACCCGGCGGCCAGATACACATCACGCCAAGATGTGAAGGACATACTTCGAAGTTATTCCTTCACATCTCGAGAACTCAAGGGGTCGGGAATGCCAAGTAGTTGACCCTGACCTCCCGGGCCCCGTCGGGCGGAGAGGCCCGGCGAGCCCGCATCTGATAGGGCTCGACCAGTTCGCGCACCTTCTCGTTGAGACCGCGCAGCTCCTCGACGGTCAGGAGCAGCGTGTTGCCCATGATCGCGCTGGCCTCCTGCCACTCGACCGGCTCCTGCTGGTGCCGGTCGAGCCACTCCTCCAGCCGGCGCGCGTCGCGGTCGAGATAGAGGTTGACCAGCGCACGCTCGGCCGCCAACGTCTCCGGCTCCTGATCCGTGCCCGCGATCTGCACGTGCGTGCTCGTGCTGCGCCAGACCCGCTCCCGCCCGTCGCCCCGGCTCGGCGCCTGCTCGACCAGGCCGTACTTCGCGAGTTCGCGAAGGTGATAGCTGGTCGCGCTGGGCGTGAGCCCGACCAGCTGGGCGCACTCGGTCGCGGTCACCACCTCGCCGGTGGAGTTCAGATGTTCCACGATCTCGATCCGCGCGGGATGCGCGAGCGCCCGCATCACCCGCGGGTCGCTGATCCGGTTGCTCTCGGCCACGCCTCCATTGTCAGCGCCGGGAAAATCGGTGGACAGCGGGTGTCCGGCGCGTAACGTGGATGGCCGCTTGACGGCCGTGGTGAGCATGCACCGCAGCGGGCGTCCCGGACCGCACCCACCCCGCCTGCCCCGAGGATGATCCGTGCCCGCAAATGACCTGGACACCGAGCTAGCCGCCGAACGACACCACCTCACCGAGTCCCGGGCCGCGCTCGGGCGCATGCGGGGCCGCGCCGAGGCCCTGTTCAGCACCGGCGACAAGGTCGCCGGCGACGCCTACACCGCCGAGCAACTCGGCCGCCACATGGCCCGCCGGGTGGCCGAACTGGCCGACGACCCCACCACACCGCTGTTCTTCGGCCGCCTCGACATCGACGACGCCGCCTACCACGTCGGGCGGCGGCACGTCACCGACGACCTGGGCGAGCCGATGGTGCTCGACTGGCGGGCGCCGCTCTCCCGCTCCTTCTATCGGGCCAGCGTGCGCGACCCGCAGGGCGTCTCGACCCGGCGCCGGTTCGGTTTCGTGCGCGGCGAACTGACCAGCTTCGAAGACGAGCACCTCGACCAGGGCGAGGAACTGGGCACCAGGAGCCGCATCCTGACCGCCGAGATCGAGCGGCCCCGCGTCGGGCCGATGCGCGACATCGTGGCGACCATCCAGCCCGAGCAGGACGAGCTCGTCCGGGCCGAGCTGGAGGATTCGATCTGCGTGCAGGGCGCGCCCGGTACCGGCAAGACCGCGGTCGGCCTGCACCGCGCGGCCTTCCTGCTCTATCTGCACCGGGAACGGCTCCGGCGGTCGGGCGTGCTGATCGTCGGCCCCAACACCGCCTTCCTGGCCTACATCTCGGCCGTGCTGCCCGCCCTCGGCGAGGTCGAGGTGCAGCAGTCGACAGTGGACGCCCTCATCGGCCGGGTGCCGGTCCGGGCGGTCGACTCGCCGGCGGCGACGGCGGTCAAACATGACGTACGCATGGCCGAGGTGCTCCGCAAGGCCCTGTGGTCCCGCCTCCGCAAACCGGTCGACCCGATCATGGTTTCCGACGGTTCGTACCGCTGGCGCATCGACACCGAACCGCTGCGCCGCATCGTCGACGAGGCCCGCCGCGAAGGCCTGCCCTACGCCGCCGGCCGCGACCGGGTGCGGGCCCGCGTGGTCGCCCTGCTCCAGCGCCAGTCCGAATACCGCACCGGCAACTCCCCGACCGAGGGCTGGCTGCGCAAGATGTCCAAGATCGCGCCGGTCGCCGGATTCCTCGACCACTCGTGGCCCGCGGTCACCCCCGAGTCCCTGGTCGTCGACCTGCTCGTCGACCCGTCCGCGGCGGCCGGCGCGCTCACCGACGACGAGATCGAGGCGATCCGCTGGCCTAAGGCCCCCAAGTCGGTGAAGTCGGCCAAGTTCTCGGTCGCCGACCTGGTGCTGATCGACGAGGCGGCCGGCCTGATCGAGCGCGAGACCAGCTTCGGCCACGTGGTGGTCGACGAGGCCCAGGACCTCTCGCCCATGCAGGCCCGCGCGATCGGCCGGCGCAGCGAACACGGCTCGATCACCCTGCTCGGCGACCTCGCCCAGGGCACCGCGCCGTGGGCCGCCGCCGACTGGCGGGACACGCTCGGCCACCTCGGCAAACCGGACGCGCCGGTGGTGCCGCTGACGATCGGCTTCCGGGTGCCGGCCGCGGTCGTCGAGCTGGCCAACCGGCTGCTCCCGGCGCTCGGCGTCGACGTGCCGGAGGCGGTCTCGCTGCGCAGCGACGGCGACCTGGCTCTGATCCCGGTCGACTCCTCGCAACTGGACGCAGAGACGCTGGCCGAGGTGACGCGGGCGCTCGACCACGAGGGCTCGGTCGCGGTGATCGCCGCCGACACCGCGGTCGACCGGTTGCGCGGTCACCTCACGGCGGCCGGCATCGACAACGCGACCCCGGACGACGTCGACACCGAGGCCCGGGTCATGGTCGTCCCGGCGACGGTGGTCAAGGGCCTGGAATACGACCACGTGATCGTGCACGAGCCGGCCGACATCGTGGCCGCCGAGGCGCGCGGACTCAACCGGCTCTATGTCGTGCTCACGCGAGCCGTCTCCCGGCTGTCGGTCATCCACGCCAAACCGTTGCCGGGGCCGTTGTCCTGAGTGCTGAAGTGGGTCCAGGCCCACCCGGCGCGGGGCTCAGCGGGATATCCTGCCCGTGCCCCCGCGCCGAGGCTGGATCCATGATGTTGCTCCGAGGTTTCTACCGATCCGTCCTCCTGGCCGGCCTCACCGTTCTGCTCCCCGCGATCTGCGTCCTGGTCGCCTGGGGCGGCACCTGGTTCGCCTTCCGCTGGACCGACGACCTCCACGCCCCACTGATCCTGCGGCTGCTGGCCCGCCTCGGCCAACTCCTGGCGTGGCCGTCTGGCTCGCCTCGGCGATCTGGATCGTCCACGCGCTGACCAGCAAGGCGTTCGCCCGGGCGGCCCGCCGGCTCGCCGAGCGCTGGTTCGGCCTCACGCTGGAGGCGAAATACCGCCCGGTTCCCCCGGTCACGCGCATGTCGACCGGTTTCTGGTGGGACGGGAGGAAATATCACAAGTCCGAGCGCGAGGCGCGCCGCAATGCCCGGTCCCAGGTCCGCGTCCACGACGCCCAGGTCTACTGGGACGGCCTCTGGACGCTGGTCGCCGGGGTCACGGTGCTGCCGATCGCGGCTTCGCCCCTGCTCGCGCTGATCGGCGGGATCACGCTGATCGCGACACCGGGCCTCCTTCCGTACGCCGTAGCCCTGCTCGTCGCCGCCCTGGCCGCCGCGCCGTTCGCGTGGCGGATCCTGCGCCCGCTGGCGGTCCGTCTGCTCGGGCCGGTCCCGAGTTCCGGCCTGGGCAAGCGGGTGCGGGAGCTGGAGCAGATCCGGGCCGACCTCACCGAGACCCAGGCGGCCGAGCTGGAACGCATCGAGCGCGGCCTGCACGACGGCGCGCAGGCCCGGCTGGTCGCGCTCGGCATGACGATGCAGGCGGCCGAGCGCCTGGTCGACAACGATCCCGACGCGGCCAAGGCGCTACTGGCCGAGGCCCGCAAGTCGTCGGTCGCCGCCCTGACCGAACTGCGCTCGCTCGTCCGCGGCATCAACCCGCCGGTGCTGGTCGAGCGCGGCCTGATCGACGCCATACACGCGCTGGCCCTCGACGCCACGGTCGAGGTTTCGGTCGAGGGCTCGCTGCCCGGCCGGGCCGAGCGGCCGGTCGAGTCGGCGGTCTACTTCGCCGTCGCCGAACTGCTGGCCAACGTGGCCAAGCACGCCCGCGCTTCGTACGTGACAGTCGATCTCGGCTATGCCGACCGCGTGCTGATCGCGACCGTGACCGACGACGGCACCGGCGGGGCTTCGGCCGGCGCCGGTTCCGGCCTGGCCGGCCTGGAGCGCCGGGCCCGGGCGTTCGGCGGCACACTGACCATCGACAGCCCGGCCGGCGGGCCGACGCGGATCACGGTGGCGGTGCCATGCGAATTGTCATAGCGGAAGACCTGTTCCTCCTGCGCGACGGCCTGGTGCGGCTGATGCAGGCGTACGGGCACGAGGTCGTGGCCGCGGTCGACAACGGCCCGGCGACGCTGACCGCGCTGGTCAAGGAGCGACCCGACGTGGCGGTCGTCGACGTGCGCCTCCCCCCGACCCAGTCCGACGAGGGCCTGCAGGCCGCGCTGGCCGCCCGGCGCGAGATCCCCGGCCTGCCCGTGCTGATCCTCTCGCAGCACGTGGAACAGCTCTACGCCCGCGAACTGCTGGCCGACGGCAACGGCGGCCTCGGCTATCAGCTCAAGGACCGCGTGCTCGACGCCGACCAGTTCATGGACACCGTGCGCCGGGTCGCCGACGGCGGGATGGCCCTCGACCCGGCGGTGGTGGCCAAGCTGCTGAGGCGCCCGAAACGAGCCGATCCGCTGTCCACATTGACCGAACGCGAGCGGTCGGTGCTCGCCCTGATGGCCGAGGGCCTGTCCAACACCGCGATCGCCGGCCAGCTGTTCCTGAGCGAGGGCGCGATCAGCAAATACACCACCACCATCTTCGCCAAGCTCGACCTCGCCGCCGACGACGACATCAACCGCCGCGTCCGGGCCGTCCTCACCTACCTCGACGCGACAACACCGTCCGACCAGTAGTAGTGGGTCATTTGGTCGGCGCGGTGATGCTGACCGGCGCGTTGAAGTCGTAGAAGTCGATCGTTGACTGCATGTAGTCGGGCACGTGCACGACGATGCGCTGAATGAGATCGTCGGCGATCCAGATGTCGACCGTTGCCGACCGGTGGACGCTGTCGAGGTCGAACCAGGCCAGTTCGGCTTCCGGCAGAGCGGTGAGCGCGGCCCGCGAGACGTCGGTCAGGTCCAGGCGGTAGTGCGTGGCCTTGCTGCCGCGGATCTCGGTCGTACCCAGTCTTTTGACGTTGGCATCCTGCAGCGCCGCCCGGATCACGTGCTCGGTCGACTCGGCGAACGGCGCCAGCCGGCTCTGCGGGGTGAGTTTCTGTTTTCCGCTGTTCTCCGTACGCCCCTGCTCGGTCTTGTTCTCCCAGGCATAGCCGCCGACGACGGTCAGCTCGTCGGTGCCGATGCTGTCCTGGGACACGAGTTTGAGGTCGTCACCGCTGAATTCGGCCCGGGTGGTGCTGTGACCACCGCCGGCGTCGACCGACTCGTCCACAGTGCGCAGTGATGTGACTTCGCCGGTGCGGGTGGCAGCGGTCAGCACAGCCGCCGAAGCGCTGCCGGGCCGGGTGGCGAGCACTCCGGCCGTGGCGGCCGCGGCCAGCGTCACCGCTACGGCCCCGGTCAGAACCGCGGACCGCCAGGTCAAGCCGCGGCGGGCAGCCGGCCGCGAAGGGAGCGGGGGTGAGATCGTCTGTGTCATCGCCTTCTCCAGGATGAGGTCGTAGCGGAGCGAGCCGGGCGCGGGTGCCGCGTCCGGCCGGGCGGGATCCAGCCGACTGAGTCGCGCCAGGTCGGCGTCGTCACGAGCGGTCATCGGCCCTGCTCCGTTCGGTCGAGTCGTCATCCAGTACGTGTCTTCCGGCGGGCGGATCTCGCCGCTCGAGTTCGCGGGCGAGCCGGCGACGCGCCTTGTAGAGGCGGGAGGAGACGGTGGCCGCGCTGATACCCAGCACCGTCGCGATCTCGGCGACGTCGAGGTCGTCCCAGGCGCGCAGCAGTAGCAGCTCCCGGTCGCCGGCGGAGAGCGCGGCGAGCGCCCGCCACAAGGCCGTCTCGGACGGCGCCGCGTCCTCGTAGCTGATCGGCGGCGCGGCGTCTCGGGCCAGCCGCCGATGCAGGCGCCCCCGGCGCTCGGTCTGCCGCCGATGGTTGGCCAGCACCCGCCGGGCCACCCCGAACAGCCACAGCCGCCCGGCGTCCACCGGGATGTCCGCGCGGCGCCGCCACGCCACGGCGAACGTGTCCGCGCAGAGGTCGTCCGCTTCGGCGGCCGAACTCGTCCGGCGTCGAGCGAAGCTCCACACGTCCGCGATGTGCGTCGCGTAGAAGTCGCGGAAATGCTCCTCGGTCATGTTCCCTCCACCGGCCGGGCAGGCGGCCTACCTGTACCTGTCCGGCGACGGAGGAATCTCGCCGGCTAGAGCGGCTTCACCCAGCGCGACCACTCGCTCTGCCGGGTGTAGCCCGCCGCGGCCCAGATGCGGTGGGCCTGATCGTTGTCGTCGAGGACCATCGCGTCGGCGCGGGCGCCGCCGAGCGCCCGGAAGCGTTCCTCGGCCGCCGCGATCAGCCGGCGTCCGATGCCGGCCCGCCGCCGGTCGGGCGCGACCGCGAGCCGGTAGAGGTGGCAGCGCCACCCGTCCCATCCGGCGACGATCGTGCCGACGATCTCGGGGCCGTCGACGGCGACCAGCAGAGCGTCGGGGTCGCGCAGGCGAAGCGCCGCCAGCGCCGCCGGCGTGTCGGCCGGACGGTTCTCGTTCGCGCCCGCGACCTGCCAGAACCTCAGGATCGCGGACAACTCGTCCGCCTGCGCGGTGCGCACCGCCAGATCTCCCACGTACATGATCCTTCCAGGTCGCGAACTTTATGGCACAAACTTCTTTGACTTTGTGCGGTAAAGTTCTTTGCATGACACCGATCGACGACGACAGACCTCTCACCGACCCGGCCGAGTCGTTGCGCCTCATCCGCGAGGAGCAGGCCAACCTGGCCCGCACCCTCGTCCCCGACCCGCGGTTGATGTATTGGCCGTGGGGCGTCGCCTGGCTGATCGGCTTCGGCCTGCTCTTCCTGCGCTTCGCGCCGGGCGGCCGGGTGCTGGTCGACATGCCGGCCTGGCTGCCGTCGACGATCCTGATCGTCCTGCTGATCGGCGCCGGCATCGCCACCGGCGTCGCCGGCGGCCGGGCCGGGCGGCACATCGCCGGGCCGTCCAGCCGCCAGGGCTTGATGTATGGGTTGACCTGGTCGATCGCCGTCGCCGGCATGTCGATCGTGTTCGCCCAGTTCACCAACGAGCTGTCCGACGCCCGCCAGAGCCTGCTCTGGGGCGGCGGCATGGTCGCCCTCACCGGCGCGCTGCACATGGCCGGCGGCGCGATGTGGAACGACCGCAATCTCTTCGTTCTCGGCGCCTGGACCAGCGCCGTCAACATCGTCGGCATCCTGTTCGGCGTCGGCTGGCACCCGCTGATCGTGGCGGTCCTGGCCGGCGGCGGGATGCTCGTGCTCGGCCAGGTCGGGTGGAAGCGCCTGCGATGACCGGCACCGACGAAATCCCCGAGCTCGACCCGGTCATCCACGCACAGGCTCGGCTGCGGGTCGTCTCCGCACTCTCGGTGATGCGCGAGGCCGACAGCATCGCGTTCCCCCGGCTGCAGGAGACACTCCGGATGACCGCCGGCAACCTCTCGGTTCACCTGCGCAAACTCGAGGACGCCGGCTATGTCGAGGTCACCAAGACCCACCACGGGCGCACCCCGATGACGCTCGTGAAGCTCACCCGCCGTGGCCGCCTCGCCTTCGACGACTACACGGCGGCGTTACAGGCACTGCTGAACCCCCCGTCATGAAGGAGCAGTCGTGATCCTGGCCCGCGCTCTCGAGGCGACCCGCCGTTACGGCGACACGCTCGCCCTCGACCACATCAACTTCGACGTCCACGCCGGCGAGCTGGTCGGCCTGCTCGGCCCCAACGGCGCCGGCAAGAGCACCCTGGTCAACCTGCTGACCGGCACCCGCCGGCCGACCTCGGGCAAGGTCGAGCTGTGCGGCGGCGACCCGCGCGACCCGGCCAGCCGGCGCCGGCTGGGCGTCACTCCACAGGAGACAGGTCTGCCCGCCTCGCTGCGCGTCGGCGAGGTCGTCGACTTCGTCCGCGCGCATTTCGACCACCCGCTCGGGCGGGGCGAGTTGCTCGACCGATTCGGTCTCGCCGATCTCGTACGCCGTCAGACCGGTGGACTCTCCGGCGGGCAGAAGCGACGGCTCGCGGTCGCCCTGGCGTTCGTCGGCCGTCCGCAGATCGTCTTCCTCGACGAGCCGACGACCGGGCTCGACGTGTCGGCCCGCCGGTCGCTGTGGGACGGCATCCGCGCGTTCCACGACGACGGCGGCACAGTCGTGCTCACCAGCCACTACCTGGACGAGATCGAGGCGCTGGCCCGGCGGGTCGTGGTGATCGGGGGAGGCCGGGTGCTCGCCGACGACACCGTCGAGGCGGTACGCGGCCTGGTCGCCATCCGCCGGGTCAGCCTCACCTCGCCCGACCCGCTGCCGGCCCTCGACGGCCTGCTCGGCGTGGAGCAGCAGGGCGACCGGCTGCACCTGCTCACTCCCGACGCCGACCGTCTGGTCCGCGACCTGGTGGCTGAGCACGTGAAGTTCGCCGACCTCGAGGTGCGGCCGACCTCGCTGGAAGAGGCATTCCTGACTCTCACGAGCGCTTGAGGAGGCGGCCGTGTCGTCCATGGTTCTCACCCACACCCGTTACCAGCTGCTGGAGACGATCCGCATCCCGATCGCGGTGATCGGCAGCGCCTTCTGGCCGGCCGCGTCGATGCTCGCCTTCGTGGTCCCGTTCGCCGGCGACGATCCGGTCTCCGCCACCTACGCGACCGCTTCGATGATCACTTTCGCGGTGATGAGCACCAACCTCTTCCAGTACGGCGTCGGCGTCGCGGCCGATCGCGCCGAACCCTGGGATCCCTATCTCCGCACCCTGCCGGCCGGCGCGTTTCCCCGGTTCACCGGGCGCCTCCTCGCCGGCCTCGCCATGATGGCCTTCTCCGTGCTCCCGGTCCTGGTGATCGCGGCCCTGTTCACCAAGGCGACGGTCACCCCACTGGCCTTCCTGGCCGCGATCGGGGTCACCGCGGTGATCGCGATCCCGTTCATCCTGATGGGCCTGGCCATCGGCTACGCCCTGCCGCAGAAGGCGGCGATCGTGGTCGCTCAGGTGCTGTTCTTCCCGCTCGCCTTCGCCGGCGGCCTGATGACCGCGCCCGGTCAGGCCCCCGGGTTCGTCGAGCACCTGGCGCCCTACGTTCCGACCGGCGGGGCGGCCCGACTGATGTGGGCGACCGTCACCGACTTCCCGTTCGACGCCCGTTCGATCGCGTCACTGGTGGCGTGGACTATCGCACTCGCCGGATTGGCGGTATGGGCCTATCGACGGGACGAGGGTCGGCGGTTCAGCTAGAACCGCGACACTTAAGTCGCTTTTAAGGCCCCCGATGTAACGATGCCGGTATGACCTCACCGGCGCCCGGCGCACCGAACTGGGTGGATCTGGCCACGGCCGATCTGGACGGCGCAAAACAGTTCTACACGCGCTTGTTCGGCTGGACCACGGACGTTTCGGACGGCTATACGACCTTTCTGCTGAACGGACTTCCGGTGGCCGGCGCCGGCCCTCTCGCCGGCGACAGCCAGCCGACCGCCTGGAGCACTTACCTGGCCACCGACGACGCCGAAGCGGTGGCCGCACGGGTGACCGGGGCCGGCGGCAAGGTGCTGGTGGCGCCCTTCGACGTGATGGAGCAGGGCCGGCTGGCGGCCTTTCTCGATCCGACCGGGGCGCCGTTCAGCGTGTGGCAGCCGGGCACGGTCGGCGGGGCCGCCGTTTTCGACGTTCCGGGCGCTCTGACATGGAATGAGCTGAACACCCGCGACATCGAAGGATCCGCCATTTTCTACGCATCTGTCTTCGGCTGGACATTTCGGGAGAGTTCGATGGACGGGCGCTCCTATGTGGTCGCCGAATTGAACGGAACCGCGATCGCCGGCATACAGCCGATGGTCGGCGATCAATGGGGCGACCTGCCGCCGCATTGGATGGTTTATTTCGCGGTGCACGATTGTGACCGGGCCGCCGCCACCGTTTCCGGGCTCGGCGGCACGGTGCTCCAGCCCCCGCGCGGCATCGCGATCGGGCGCTACGCGGTCGTGGCCGACCCGTCCGGCGGCGTCTTCTCACTCCTGGCCGGCAACACCGCATAGCGACTTGGGCCGGCAACACCGCATAGCGACTCCGGCCAGCCACCCCGCGTGGCAGCTTCGGCCGGCCACCCCGCATAGCGACTTGGGCCGGCCACCCCGCATAGCGACTCCGGCCAGCCGCCCCGCGTGGCAGCTTCGGCCGGCCACCCCGCATAGCAGCTTCGGCCGGCCACCCCGCATAGGGGCTTCTCCGGCCTGCCCCGGCCACGAGCGGTGCGCTCGTGATCGCGAGCGCGCCCTCGCGATCGCGGCCCGAGTCCTAGCCGCGGGTCGCGGCGGCCACGGTTCGCACGAGGTCGACGGTGCGTGGACCCCAGGTCGAGGCGATGTCGTCGTCGAGCAGAAAGATCCGCCCGGTGCGGACGGCGGAGATCACGTTCCACCCCGGGCGCACACTGACCGTAGCCGCGCTCTGCCGGCAGCACATACTGTCGGCCAGAAAGATCATGTCCGGATCGGACCTGATCAGACCCTGTGGAGAAAGCTGGGGATAACTGCCGCCCAGCGGCCCGACGTGATCGGCGACGCTGGTCAGGCCCAGCATCTTGAAGATCGACCCGACGAAGGTCCGCGACGTGACCGTGTAGAGGGTCGGATCGAGCTCGTAGTAGTAGGTGAGCGGCCGGGCCCGGGGAAGCACACCCTCCGCAACCTGGGCGATCTGCCCGGCCATCTGACGGTGCAGGGCCTCGGCCTCGGGCCGGTGGCCGGTCAGGGCGCCGAGTTGGCCGATCTGCCGATAGGTGTCGTTCAGCGTCGCCGCCGGGGGCGTGAGCAGCACCGGAATCTTGAGCCGCCGGAGAACAGCGGTGGCCGGCCCGAGGTCATCGGAGATCACGACCAGGTCGGGGCGCAGCGCGGCGACCGCCGTGACGTCCGGTTCCAGCCCGGAGAGGCCGGTCTTCGGCGCGTCGGTCGGATAGTTCGAGTCCTCGTCGACCGCGACGACCTGCCGGCCGGCGTCGATCGCGAAGAGCATCTCGGTCGCCGACGGCACGAGCGAGACGATGCGCTCCGGACGCCGGTCCAACGTCAACGCGGCCACCGTGACCGGGTAGCCGAACGTGCTGAGGTCAGGTGCGGAGGCGACCGGGAAGCGGCCGTTCTCCCCGCATCCGGCCACGGTCAGCAGGGTCGTGACCATGGCCGAGGCAAGCAGAGCACGTCTCATGGGGTAGAGACGCTAGCTCAAATTCCACCAAAAGCCGCTTATTGGGCGCCACACTTCGCCTTATCAGGCGGCAGAATCCGCCGCCCCAGTTCCGGTCGGCGCTTGCTTCCGGCCGCCGCTCACTTCGCGGCAGCACTTGCTCCTCGCCGCCGCTCACTTTGCGTCGGCGCTTGCTTCTGGCCGCCGCTCACTTCGCGTCGGCAGCTAGCTCCTCGCCGGCGCTTACTTCTCGTCGCCTGCGGTGGCCGGCCGGTGGTCGTCCGGCGGGCCGGCCTTGACCGCGTCGACGGCGGCCGACGCCGCCGCGGTCGACGCCTTCGCGGCGTTGGCGGCGCCCTTGGCCCGGTCGTTGCTGTCGAGGGCCGCTTCCTCGGCGTCGTCTTCGTCCTCTTCGGAGCGGCGAACGGCGGCGGCGGCGACCCGGTCACCGGCCGCGACCGCCTCCTCGTCGCCGGCCAGGGCGGCCCGCAGCCGCTGCTTCTCCGCGCTGCGCTTGGAGGCGGCCGAGCTGAGCTGGTCGCCCATCTGGTCACGCCACCGGCGCAGCACGAACAACGCCAGCACCGCCGAGACCAGCAGCGCGACCATGGCCTTGACCAGGATGTTGAGCGGAGTCGGCAGGAGCAGGAGGAAGCACAGCAGGAACAGGCCCAGCCGCCCGTAGCTGTATTTGAACGCGGGACTCATCTCTATCTTCTCTCTAGCCCGCGCGGTGGCTCAGCCACCGCAGACCGTAGAACCAGACCAGGCAGTAGACCACCGCGAAGGCGGCCGCCCCGACGAACCCGCTGACCAGCCGCGGGAAGTCGATCGCGGCGAGGCCGGCGAAGCTCAGCCCGATGGCCACCGCGAAACCGGCCGCCAGCACGGCGACGACCACGCGGTTGGCGCCGAACTTCTCGGCCCGGAACTCCTCGGTGAACAGCCATACCGGCAGGATCACCGCCAGCCAGCCGCTGGTGTCGCCGAAATGCGAAACCCGGGTCACCGAGAGGATCGACTCGAGGATCAGCACCAGCACGATGCCGGTCACCAGGCCGGCCAGGCAGGTGCCCACCAGGTCACCCAAGGTGGCCAAGCGTCCGTTGGGGTCGCGGCGCGGACGCCGCTCACTCTTAGCGTCGGTCATGGCACGTCGAGCGTACGCCGTGGCTTTCGGCCCCCTGGTTCACGCCCAGACCTGCTGAGGCTCGCTGCGACGGTCGGCGAAACTGGGTGCCGTGTCGTACTCGCGGACCACCGCGTACGTGCTGTTGCGCTCGATCGGGCGGAAGCCCGCGTCCCAGATCAGCGTCAGCCGGTCGTCGTGGGCGATGTCATCGGGCGTGTCGAGGTCGTCGGCGCCGAAGTTGAGCGACAGCTGGGTGACCGCCGAGCCGTGCGTGCCCCAGGAACTCTGCACGTGGGCGACGTTGTCGAACAGCAGTCGCGACACCGCGAAGGTCTTCAGCGACTCGGCCGGTGCCGGCGTCGTGCCGGCGTCCGCCGAACCGGGCTGGTGGCGCAGCGGAATGAAGACCGCGAAACCGCCCGTCTCGTCCTGCAATTCGCGAAAGCGCACAACGCGGTCGACCCGGTCACCAGCCTCCTCGGCGTGGCCGTAAAGCATCGTCGCGGGCGTCTTCATGCCTCGCTCGTGAGCGAGGCGGTGGATGCGCTCCCACCGGCCGTCGTCGCCGGCACTCTCGTCGCCGGTCAGCGACTCCAGCCCGGCGGCCATGAGCTCGTCGAGGACCTCGCCGGCCGGCCGCCCGCTGATCTCCTCGAACCGCTGCACATCGGCGACGGTGAAGCCCCGGAGACTCACGCCGGGCAGCGCCGCCGTCAACGCACCGAGCGCCTCGAGGTGATCGCGCCAGGAGAGGTCAGCGAGCATGCCGTTGACGATGTGCAGCTCTGTGACCTGCTCGCCCGCCAACTCCGCGGCCCGGCTCACGGCCTGGTCGAGGCCGAGATGCCGATTCGCGGCGAACGTGACCCGATCGCCATTGATCTCCGTACGCTGGTGGTGGGCGAGACGCCCGAGCCAGGCCAGATCGTCGCTCTCGAAGAGGGCGATGCCGTCCTCGCGAGTCAGCCGCTCACCGGCATAGACCTTGGCCTCGAGCTCACGCTTCAACCCGGCATCCATACGACGAACCCCTTCCCGATGCTCGCCGTCGAGGGTACGGCCCGCCCCTGACACTTCCTCGGAGACCGGCTCCGAGGCGAGATGTCTCACCCGGCTGTTCCCTCGATTCCCAGCCTTCTTTCACCTCGGATCAATCGACAGCAATGTCGGGCTTGGGGTAAGTCTGTAGGGGGACAAGAAGGGACGGGCACTCACCCGTCCCGGACGGGGAGCTCATGCCGACTGCACAGCACGCACACCGCCGGGCACGCTCGGGGCAAGCCTGGTGGCGCCCCGCGGCGTATTCCGCGGCGGCTGCCGCTGCCGTGGCCGCCCTGTTCAACCCGCTGCCCGCGCTGGCTGATCCGGCCATCGGCCAGGGCGGCGTTCCGGGTTCGGTGCCCGACGCCGGCTCGCGGCCGATCCCGGCCGGCGCGCTGGTGCTGCCCGGTCAGTCGTCGGCCACCGCGACCACGCCGATCACCACCCCGGCGCTCTCCGGCTCGACCAACCCGATCCTGCAAAAGATCCAGAAGGGCCGCGACAAGATCGAAACGCTCGGCGATCAGCTGATCGGGTTCGGTCAAGATCGCACCAGCTTCAAGACCCAGGTCGACAACGCCCAGCAGCTTTATCAGCAGGCCGAAAACGATCTGCGCACCGCCGAGGCAAATCTGTACGAGGCCGCCCAGCAGGACTGGCGCGAGGCCGCGGCCATGCCGCCCGGCCTGACCGGCTCCGGCCTCCAGGGCCTCGACGACCTAGCCCACCTGCAGCACGGCCAGACGACCTCGTCCGACCTGGCGCTGAGCCAGCTTCAGCAGGCGCAGATCGCGGCGCAGATCGCCCTCGACACGCAGTCCCAGGCCGAGACCCAGTTCTCCGCCGCCGACGCGAAATACACCAAGCTCCAGGCCGAGATCAACAAACTGCAGGCGGCTCAGCAGAAACTCGAGAACGCCAACCAGCCGCTGCTCAACGCGGCCGAGGCCAGCCAGGCGGCCGCCGACAGCCAGCTGGGCTCGCAGATCCTGGCCGGCTCCGAGGCCGGCCGCGGCGCCGACCCGCGCGCGGTCCAGGCCCTTCAGTTCGCCCTCTCCCAGCGCGGCAAGCCTTACGTCTGGTCGACCGAGGGCCCCAACACCTACGACTGCTCCGGCCTGATGTACAGGGCTTATCACAACGTCGGCTTCCCCCTGGTGCGCGTCTCCCGCGATCAGTATTGGCAGACCCGCAACAAGGTCGTCGACCGTTACTCGCTGCTCCCGGGCGACCTGCTCTTCTTCAGCTACACCAACAGCTGGACGGGCATCCACCACGTCGCGATGTATGCCGGCGACGGCATGATGGTCGAGGCACCGCGCACCGGTCTCAACGTGCGCCTGGTCCCGGTCCGGTGGACCGAGCTCTTCCAGGCGACCCGGGTCTTCGGCTCGGTCGAGGGCGGCCAGCAGGGCCCCGACCTGGGCAACCCCGACCCGCAGCCGACCGAGACCACGCCGGCCCACACCGGCAAGCCGACGACCAAGCCGCCGACGAGCAAGCCCCCGACGAGCAGCACGCCGAGCCACTCGGCCAGCCCGTCCGGTTCGCCGTCGACCAGCCCGTCCGGTTCGCCGTCGACCTCGCCGAGCCACACGACCAGCCCGTCGCCCACCAAAGACCCGTCACCGACCGGCGATCCGTCGACCAGCACCCCGTCGCCGACCGGCGGCGACTCGACCAGCCCGTCCTCGTCCGGCGGCGCGGCATCCGCCGGCGGCTCGACCTCGCCGTCGAGCACCGAAGCGACCAAGGCGAGCGAGTCGGCCTCGAAGTCCGCGTCGGCCTCGAAGTCGGTGTCGACCTCGCCGTCGTCCTCCGACGGGACGAAGTAAATCGCCATATAGCTGGTCGAGCACGGGCCGCCCGAGCGGTCCGGTTGATGCCGGGTGCGCTGACGAGCACGGATATGGCACGGTTAAGGGCAGCGCCCGACGTCCCAACCCGTCGGCACGCGACGGCTGGGAGGATGCATGGACGAGCGGCAGGCGACACCGGACGGCGACCGCGGCTCGGAGCCGCACGCTGGGCGGCCGCCCGCGAGCACGGACCAGGAGGGCTACGCTCCCCCGCCGCCGCCCGCAGCGGGTGCGCTCTGGGCCGCGCCCGCCTCCCCGTCCGACGACGAAGACAAGCCCGCCAACGCGCCGACCAGCGGAGCGAGCGGCCGCGCCACCGTGCCCGGGGCCGGCGGCTCAGCCCCCGCCGGTCCTTCCGCGCCCGTCAGCGGCTCGGCGTCGGTCAAGCCCACGCCGCCCGGCACGGCAACCGGATCGGCCCGCGTGCGGCCCGCCGGCTCGGCCAGCGGCTCCGCGTCTGTTTCGGCATCGTCTGGCGGCTCCGCCAGTGGCTCCGCGTCCGTCTCGGCACCATCCGGCGGCTCGGCCAGCGGCTCGGCTGCCGTGTCGCCCTCCGGCTCGTCCAGCCGGGCGAGCGGGTCGGCGCGACCGGTGAGCCCCGGCAGTTCCGGCCTCGTGCCCGAACGCATCGACGGCTCATCCCGCCCGATCTCGGCCATGCCCGGGGCGAACGCGGCTCGCGCCAGCGTCCCCGGCTCCGCCACCAGCAATTCCTCCGCCGGCCGCACTCCGGCAGGCGGCAGCTCGGCCGGCACGTCGGCCGCCAGCGGCTCGGCCGGCACGTCGGCGGCCAGCGGTTCGGCCCGGGTGAGCGGCTCGGCCCGAGTCCGTCCGGCCGATCAGCCTCGCGAAACCGACAAGTCGGAAACATCGGACAAGTCACCGGACGACGGCTTCAACGCCTTCGGTCCCCGCACTCCGAAAACCGACAGCTCAGACTCGCTCAAGCCGGCCTCGCCCAAGACCGACGACGGCTTCGACGCGTTCAAGTCCAAGACCGGCGCCGACAGCTTCGGCGCGAGCTCAAAGAGCACCGCCGACGAGGGCTTCAACCCGTTCGGGCCGAGCTCGAAGGCCACCGCCGACGAGGGCACGGACAGCAAGTTCAACCCGTTCGCCCCCAACCCGGCGCGCGCCGCGAGCGACAACCTGAGCGCCTCCGACGCCGGCGACCCCAACCGCCCGGTCGGCAGCGACCCCGATTCCAGCCGCTCGACCGCCACCGGCCCGGAACCTGCCGACCCGAAACCGTCCGACCCCAGGCCGTCCGATCCGAAGCCGTCCGATCCGAAGCCAGCCGACCCGAAGCCAGCCGATCCGAGGCCGGCCGATCCGAGGCCGGCCGATCCCAAGCCGTCCGACCCGAGGCCGGGCGACCCCAGGCCAGGCGACCCCAGGCCAGGCGACCCCAGGCCAGGCGACCCCAGGCCGAGTGATCCGAAGCCGGGCGACCCCGAGCCGTCCGAGCCGGAGCCGGGCAAGCCCGAGCCCACCGAGCCCGAGCCGGGCCGCCCGACCCCGCCGATGCCGGTCCCGCCGCACCGCCCTGACCCGAGCCGCCCCGACCCGAGCCGCCCCGATCCGGAGCGTCCCGACCCGAGCCGTCCCGAGCCCGGTGGTCCCGAGCCGGTCCAGCCGCCCAACCCGTTCCCGGCCCCCGAACCGCCGGGTCCCTTCCCAGCGCCGCAGCCGGGCCCGTTCCCGACACCGCAGCCGGGCCAGCCCCCGGTCCCGCCGACTCCCGGTCCCAGCCCGGTCCCACCCGGCCCGAACCCGGCGCCGCCCGGCCCCAACCCCGCGCCGCCCAGTCCCGATCCCAGCCCAGTGCCGCCCGGCCCCGGACCTAACCCCGTGCCGCCCGGCCCCGGACCCAGCCCGATCCCGCCCGGCCCGGGCCCCTCGCCCGTACCGCCGGGGCCGTCACCGGCCCCGGTCCCGCCGGGCCCCGGCCCGAGTCCGATCCCGGCGCCCCCGCCCGGTCCCGGCCCGGTGCCCGGCCCGCAGCCGGTCTTCCCGCCGCCGATGATGTCGTCCGGTTTGCCGTCCTACACGGTGCCGCCGGCAGCCGCGAAGTCACCGGCCGGCCACCAGTTCGGCGCCAACTCGCCGTCTGCCGACAACCCGTCGGCCACGCAGCCCTTCGCCGCCGGTTCCCCGGCGTCGGCAACCCAGCCGTTCAGCCCGGGCTCTCCGGCCGGGTCGGCTCAGACTGGAACGCCTCCCGTCTGGCCCGGCTCGCAGCCGCCGACCACCTCGCCCTCCGGGGCGGGACCGGCGACTCAGCCGGCTCAGCCGTCGTTCGGTTCGGGCTCGCCGGCACCGGCTACGCAGCCGTTCGCGAGCCAGCCCTACGGCACCGGCTCCCCGTCCGCCTCCCCCGAGGACGCCCCTCACCCCTACCGCGACTCGGCCGGCCACCCGTACGGGGTCGGCGGCGCGGCCGCGACCCGCAAACCGTTCGGCGGGTATTCCTCGCCGAGCGCGCAGCGCACCGCACCGTCTGACACGTACGGTTCGTCCGTTCCGCAGCAGCGGAATGACCTCGGCAGTGACGGATATCCGTCGCCCGACGCCACCATGCCGGTGCCGACCGGGTTCCCACCGGCCGACATGACCATGCCGGTCTACAACTACGGCTCGATCGACTCGACCATGCCGGTGTCCACCAATCCGGTGGAGAACTCGGGCTCGCTGACCGGCCACATCCTGGCCCAGGGCTGGCATGACGAGGCCACGGACCGGCGCCGCAGCAACGTCAAGGTGGCGGTCGCGATGCTGGTCGTGCTGGGTCTGCTGGTGACGGTGAGCCTGGTGTTCCTGCTCACCGCCGGTGACGCATTCACGAACATGGTCCGGGGCGTGTTCAAATAGGCGACTTTGCGCTAGGGCCCGGTCGTCCTACACTGGCCGGGCCGCGATGCGTTGTGAGGTGAGCCTGCCCACTACGCACGTGGAATGCGGTCGGCGCTTTCGGCGTTGACCCGTACACTTATGACAGTTACTGACGCGGCGCGCCCCCTGAGGTGCGCCACGGGCGTTCTTGCGGGCATTTCAGCGGCCGCTTCTCGACAAGCTGCGGCGGGCCATTCGCGAGCATGCGCCCCCGTAGAGAGGTTCTCTTGACCACTTTCGCTGATCCCAGCACGTTCCCGTCCGTCTTCGAAACCCCCAGCACTGACAAAGCGGCCGAGAAGGCTGTCACGGCCGACACGACCACCCCGGTCGAGACGACCGAGGCCGTCGAGGCCGTCGAGGCCATCGAGGCCATCGAGGCCGTCAAGCTTCCGAGCTTCGCTGACCTGGGCGTCCCGGCCGAGCTGGTGCGTGTGCTCAACCGCGAGGGCATCACCACGCCGTTCGAGATCCAGGCCGCGACCATGCCCGACGCGCTGGCCGGCCGTGACGTTCTCGGCCGTGGCCAGACCGGTTCCGGCAAGACGCTGGCCTTCGGCCTGCCTCTGCTGACCCGGGTCGCGGCCGGTGGCCGGGCCCGCCCGCACCACCCCAAGGCGCTCATCCTGGTGCCGACCCGCGAGCTGGCCATGCAGGTCAACGACGCGCTCATCCCGCTCGGCCGGGCGGTCGGCGTGTTCCTCAAGACCGCGGTCGGCGGCGTTCCGTACGACCGGCAGATGGACGCGCTCCGGCGCGGCGTCGAGGTGATTGTCGCCACTCCGGGTCGTCTCGGTGACCTGATCGAGCGCGGCGCCTGCAACCTCGACGAGGTCGAGATCACGGTGCTGGACGAGGCCGACCAGATGGCCGACATGGGCTTCCTGCCCGAGGTCACCGAGCTGCTGGCGAAGACGCCCGAGCTCGCTCAGCGGCTGCTCTTCTCGGCCACTCTCGACGGTGACGTCGACACCCTGGTCAAGCGGTTCATGCACGACCCGGTCACGCACTCGACCGCCCCGGCCGAGGCCAGCGTGTCCACGATGGATCACCATCTGCTGCTGATCCCGCCGCACGACAAGTTCCCGATCACCGCCTCCATCGCCAACCGGGAGGGCAAGACGATCGTCTTCGCTCGCACCCAGATGGGCGTCGACCGGCTGGTCGAGCAGCTGCGGCAGGTCGGTGTCCGGGCCGGTGCCCTGCACGGCGGCAAGACGCAGCGGGTCCGCACCCGCACGCTGGCCGAGTTCAAGGAGGGGCGCACGCCCGTCCTGGTCGCCACCGACGTCGCCGCCCGCGGCATCCACGTCGACGGCATCTCGCTGGTCGTGCACGTCGACCCGCCGAAGGACCCGAAGGACTACCTGCACCGCGCGGGCCGCACGGCCCGGGCCGGTGAGTCGGGCGCGGTGGTCACGCTGGTGCTGCCCAAGCAGCGTCGCAGCACTCAGCAGATGATGGGCAAGGCCGGCGTGGCGCCGGCCGAGGTCCGCGTACGCCTCGGGGACGCCAAGCTGTCCGAGGTCACCGGCGCTCGTGAGCCGTCGGGTGTCCCGGTGGTGGAGGAGCCGGAGCCGCGTCGTGATCGTGGCGACCGTCCGCGGGGCCGCTTCGGCGACCGTCCGCGGGGTGACCGTCCGCAGCGTTCGTACGGTGACCGTCCGCGCGGCGACCGTGACCGGCCGGCGTACGGCGACCGCCCGCGGCGCAGTTTCGACGACCGTCCGCAGCGTTCGTTCGGTGAGCGTCCGGCGCCGTCCGGCGAGAAGGCGAGTTACTCCGCCGACCGCCCGCGCACCGACAAGGCCGGTTACACCGACCGGGCGCGCGGTGAGCGCAACTTCGCTGACCGTGGTGGCCGCAACGCCGACCGGACCGGTGGTTTCCGCGCCGGCGGCCAGCGCAACGATCACCGTGACGGCACGGCGGGTCGCTTCGGCGCCCGGCCGGCCCGCTCCTACTGACGGTTCGACCTTCGACAAGCCCGGCCCCGATTGGGGCCGGGCTTTCGGCTGTACGGGGTGACAACGCCCGCCCGGCCCGGTAGAGGTGAATCATGTCGACTCTGCCCGTATCGCTGTTCTGGCGTCGCAAGGACACCACCGGCACCGAGCACGCCCTGGTGGACGCCCGCCGCGGCCTCTACGCCCGCGGCCACCAGCTGGCCGTCGATCCGGTCGCTTTCACCTGCCGATACGAGCTGCAGACCGATCCGACCTGGGCGACGGCCCGGCTCGACGTGGCGGCCGAGGGTGCCGGCTGGGTGCGCAGTGTCCGCCTGGAGCTGGCCGCCGGCCGGTGGCGGGTGACGGCAACCGAGCAGGGCAACCTCGACGCGACCCTCACAGCGGCCGGACACGCCCGTGCGGGCCTGCCCGGCATGGAGGATCCGGATCTGCTCTACGGAGCCTTCGACGTCGATCTGAGCGGCTCGCCGTTGACCAACACGCTGCCGATCCGCCGGCTGGACCTGGCGAGGGCGGAGGTCGGCGTGGCGCACCGGCTGAGCGTGGCCTGGGTGCTGCTGCCCAGCCTCGAGGTGGTTCAGGCCGATCAGATCTATACCGCGCTGGGCGACGGCCGGGTCCGCTACGCGAGCGAGACGTTCAGTGCCGATCTGATCGTCGACGACGACGGTTTCGTGCGCGACTATCCCGGACTGGCCGAGCGGGTCTGAGCGCGTACGGAAACCGGGGTCAGCCGAGGCCGGGCTGCGGCCGGTTTTCCCATTTCGTGCTCAGCGCGATCGCGGTGCGGGTCGAGGCCACCCCGGGCGTCCGGTTGATCCGCACGATGAGTTGTTCGAGTTCGGCGATCGTGCCGACCCGCACGATCAGTTCGTACGACTCCACGCCGGCCATGAAATAGCAGCTCTCGACCTCGGGCATGGCCCGCAGGGCGGCGAGCACGTCGTCGGTGTCGGCGCCCGAGTCCTCGATGATGCCGATCAGTGCGGTGACGCCGAGTCCGAGCGCTTCGTGGTCGACCTCGGCCCGGTATCCGCGGATGGTGCCGGCCGCTTCGAGCTTGCCCACCCGCTCGTGCACGGCGGGGGCGGAGAGCCCGACCTGGCGGGCGAGTTCGGCGTACGAGGAGCGGGCGTTCTCCCGTAGCAGATCGATCAGCCGGAGGTCGATGGAGTCCATGCTTGAGACCCTAATCGGGTGGCAGATGGTCACTCACGCCCGGTAGCGGCGAATGGGCGGCAGGATAACGATCACTGTCGCAATTAGGGCTTTTTCCGCATTCCAGGGACTCGGTTCCGGGGCAATGCTCTAATGGCTTTACGTCCCGATCGAGCATGCCGACACTCACCGTGATCACGGCCGCTCCAGAAGACCGACGCGAGGAGGGGGTTGTGGACACTGGAGATCGTCTGCTGACACCGGGCGAGGTGGCCGCGCTGTTTCGCGTCGACCCGAAAACGGTGACGCGCTGGGCCGCCGCTGGGCGCATCGGCAGCATCCGCACTCCGGGTGGCCACCGCCGGTTTCGCGAGTCCGAGGTGCGCGCATTGCTTGAGGGCGACGGCGTGGTCGAGGAAATGCGCGAGGACGACGCGGCTAATCGGCCCCGCAATGCGGGTCCGGCAAATCCCGGTGGTTACGGTCCGCCCAATGGCTTGCGCTTCACCGCGGGCCCTGAGCACCGTACGCATTATCCGCGCTGAGCATTCAGCTCACCCTTCCAACGCGTGAACAGGGTGTGGGGTACGCCGAGGGCGTCGAGCACTTTTCCTGCCACGAAGTCGATGAGTTGCTGAGCCGTCGCCTGGGCCCCGGCACCGTAGAAGCCGGGGCTGGCCGGCAGCACCACCGCACCCGCGTCGTGCAACGCGATGAGGTGCTCGAGATGACTGCGGGTGACCGGGGTCTCCCGAGGGACGATCACTGTGCGTCGTCGTTCCTTGAGGTTGACCTCGGCCGCGCGCTGGAGCAGGTCCTTGGACAGGCCGATCGCGATCCCGGCGCAGGCCGCCGTGCTGGCCGGCACGACCACCATCCCCTGCGCCGGGTAGGAGCCGCTGCTCGGTCCGGCCGCCAGGTCACCGGCCGGCCAGTAGGTGAGGTCGGCATCGCCCGGGTCGCGGCCGAGCCAGGCCCCGACGTCGTCTTTCCAGTGGGCGTCCCGGAGCGTTGAACCGGTCTCGTCGAGCAGGGTCAGCCGGGCCGCCTTGGAGACGACGAGGTCGACGGGTTCGCCGGCGTCCAGGATTCCGGTGAGTACGGCCTTAGCGTACGGCGTGCCCGACGCCCCGGAGACGCCGACGATCCACGGTTCGCGCATGTCTCCCAGTGTCCGTCAGGTCGGAAGTCGGGCCGACGTGGCCAGGACCGCGTCCTCGGCCACCGGCCGGTCCGCGCCGGGATTAGACGGATGTCGCCGCCCGGCCGGTTACAAAATAATCAGGTCGAGGAGCGCGAAGAGGAACAGCGCGATGCCGACGAAGCCGTTGGCGGTGAAGAACGCACGGTTGACCTTGGAGAGATCGTTCGGGGTGACGACCACGTGCTGGTAGGCGAAGGCGGCCGCGGTCAGGGCGAGCCCGACCCACCAAAGCCAGCCGAGGCCGGTCAGCTGGCCGAACCACACGAACAGGGCGAAGGTCACCACGTGGGTCACGGTCGAGATGTGCAGCGCGGTGCGTACGCCGAAGCGGGCCGGCGTCGAGTGCACGCCGATCCGGCGGTCGATCTCCACGTCCTGGCAGGCGTAGATGATGTCGAAGCCGCCGATCCAGAGGCCGACCGCGACGCCGAGCACCCAGGCCGGGCCGGAGTCGTGGAAGGTGCCGGTCATCGCCAGCCAGGCGCCGACCGGGGCCACCGCCTGGGCCAGCGCGAGCACGTAGTGCGGGAAGTCGGTGAACCGCTTGGCGTAGGGGTAGACGACGAGCGGGATCACGGCGAGCGGGAACAGCGCCAGGCAGAGCCAGTTGAGCAGGCCGGCCGCGATCGCCATGACGACCAGGGAGACGGCGGCGCCGGTCCACGCCGTACGCAAGCTGACCGCGCCGGTGACCAGCTCGCGGTTCTGCGTGCGCGGGTTGAGCGCATCGATCTTGCGGTCGAGGATGCGGTTGGCCGCCATCGCGAACGTGCGGCCGGCGACCATCGCGACCGTGACCAGCAGCAGGTCGACCCAGTGCACGCCGGTGCCCAGGCGGTCGAGCGCGACCAGCGCCGACAGGTAGGCGAACGGCAGGGCGAAGATCGAGTGCTCGATCTTGACCAGCTGGAGGAACGACTTGACCCGGCCGGGATTTTCTCCGACTGCGGCGACTGCCGTCATATGCCGTATTCCTTCCAGCGCTTGTCGACCAGACTCGTGATCTCGCTCGACATGACCATCTCTTCGGGCCAGCCTCGGTGGTAGCCCTCGCCCGGCAGCTTACGGGTGGCGTCGATGCCTGCCTTGCCGCCCCAGAACTGCTGGTAGGACGAGTGGTCGAGGTGGTCGACCGGGCCCTGGGTGAGCAGCAGGTCGCGGTCGTAGTCGACGTTGCCGAACGCGCGGAACGCCACCTCGGCGTAGTCGTGGACGTCACAGTCCTCGTCGACCACCACGATCAGCTTGGTCAGCGACATCAGGTGGGCGCCCCAGATCGCGTTCATGATCTTCTGGGCGTGCTTCGGGTAACGCTTGCGGATCGAGACGATCGCGCAGTTGTGAAAGACGCCGGCCGCCGGCAGGTCGTAGTCGACGACGTCGGGGATCAGCATGCGCAGCAGGGGCAGGAAGATGCGCTCGGTCGCCTTGCCGAGGCCGTGGTCCTCCTGCGGCGGCTTGGAGGTGATGATCGAGTGGTAGACCGGCTGCTTGCGCATGGTCATGCACTCGACGTGCAGCACCGGGAACGGCTCGACCGGCGTATAGAAGCCGGTGTGGTCGCCGAACGGGCCCTCGGGCATTCGCTCGCCGGGCTCCAGATAGCCCTCGAGGACGATCTGGGCGTGGGCCGGCACCTGCAGCGGCACGGTCAGGCAGTCGACCATCTCGACCCGCTCACCGCGCAGGAAGCCCGCGAACAGATATTCGTCGATGTCGGACGGCAGCGGGGCGCTCGCCGCGTAGCTGACCACCGGGTCGCAGCCGATCGCGATGGCCACCGGCAGCCGCTGGCCGAGCCGCTCGGCGACCGCGTGGTGGGCGGTCGAGTCCTTGTGGATCTGCCAGTGCATGCCCAGCGTGTTGCGTGAGTGCTGCTGGAGGCGGTAGAGCCCGAGGTTGCGCTTGCCGGTCTCGGGGTGCTTGGTGTGGGTGAGCCCGAAGTTGTGGAAGATGCCGCCGTCGTCCGGCCAGACCTGCAGGCCGGGGAGCCGGCCGAGATCGACCTCGTCGCCCTTGAGCACGACCTCCTGGCAGGGTGCGGTCTTCACCTTCTTCGGCGGGACCGACTTGAGCTGGAGCACCTTGCCGATGCCCTCGCGGATGCCCGACCAGCCGACCGGCAACTCCGGCTTGAGCAGTGAGCCGATGCGGTCGCCGACCTCGTCGAGCGAGTCGACGCCGAGGGCCATCGCCATGCGCTTCTCGGTGCTGAACAGGTTGATCGCCACCGGCATGTCGCCGCGCGTCGGACGCTCGAAAAGCAGGGCCGGGCCGCCGGCCCGGACGGTCCGGGTGACGATTTCGCTGATCTCCAGCGTCGGGTCCACCGGCACGGTGATTCTCCGCAGCTCACCCGCCTTTTCCAGGGCGTCGAGGAAGCTTTGCAGATCGTCGTGGGGAAACCCGCGTGGCGCCATACATCCAGTGTTCCCCACCGGTACGGCCGACCCCACGAGGGGTCGATCACCATAACCCGCCATGTCCGATTTGCGTTGAGTTGACGATTGTCCGCCCGGCTCAGCGAGGTGACCTTGAAGCTCCGGAACGTGGCGCACTGGACCGCGCCGGGCGTGCTGATCGCCGCGCTGCTCATCGCGGGCCCCCGATCGGCAGCCGGCGTCGAGGGCCAGGCGGCCGTCCGGGCAAAAGCGCTTCCGGCCTGCGGCCCCGGCGGCGCCTCGACCCACGGGCCGACTGCCCCGGCCGGCCCGGACACCCCCGGCGCCTGCCGCGCGAACGGCCCGATCCTCGAGTCGACGCTGCGGCTCACCCAGCCCGTCCAGGCCGGCTTCACCCCGGCCGGCTACCACCACCTCGGCGCCAACACCAGCGGCGAGTGGGATGGGGTCTCCGGGCGCATCTCGGTGGTCAACGGCTCGGTCCGGTCCCGCTCGTACGACTTCGTGGCCAGCCGGTTCATGGTCAAGCGGGACCTGGGCGGCGGCGACATCGCCTGGCTGGAGGCCGGCTGGGCCGAGACGGGGTGGGCCGGCGTCGGCTCGCCGCACGTCTACACCTTCAACACCAACACGAAGACCTGGCAGTTCTACAACCAGTACGACATCAAGTCGGGCGACCGGCTCTGGGTCGACATCCACAGCGACACCGACGGGGTGTGGGGAGCCTGGCTGTGGTGGAACAACCGGTGGAATCTGCTCACCGCCCAGAAGCTGCCGATCGGCTCGAGCGCGTACGTCGAGCAGTACGTCGAGGTCCACGTCGACGACGGCCATCCGACCCGCGTCGACGTGCCGCCGGTGACCGTCGACAACGTGCAGCTCAAGTCGGCCGACGGCGGCGGCCAGCGCTTCTGGCGGGCCGACGTGCCGACGGTCACCGGGACCGGGCCGGGCGAGCAGCAGCGCACCGGCGGATTCTGCCTCGACTGGATCAACCCCTATGACACCTGGACGGCCGGCGACTGCGACGACGGCGGCGGCGGGCTGCTGATCACCCGGCCGGCGGCACCGTCCGGCGAGGCCGAGGTGGTCGGGCCGTCGGCCACACCGACCGGCCCGGCAGCAACCGGCCCGACGCCCGTGAGTCCGGCGACGGCTGCCCCCACGACCTCCAGCCCGACCGATCCCGCGGTGCCCGCGAGCCCGAGCGCCGCGCCGACCCCGGCGACGACCCCGACCCCGGCGGGACGCCGCCCGGGCCTCCTCGGCCACCTACTGGGCTGACCCGGCCCGACCGAACAAGGTGCCCGCTGGGTTGAAAGCCGGACGAGGTCGCTGGCCCGCTGAGCGGATGCGGGCGTCAGACGGCCGGGACCGGGGCCGGGAAGGGCTGCCGGAACGTGAAGGCCTCCGGGCTCGGGCCGTCGGCGAGCAGGCGGCCGAGCCGGGAGATTCCCCCGCGCAGGGTCGGCCGCCGGCCGGCCGGAACCCACCACATCACCAGCCCGTCGTGCCGGCCGTGCGGGAGGAACCACTCGCGGCGTCGCCGCAGGTAGTCGAGGTGAGAGCTCTGATAGACGAATGCCCGGAGATGGTCCAGCGACTCCCAGACCGACAGCGTGAAGATCGTGCGCGGGTCGGCGGGCAGCGAGATCGTGCCGTCGCCGGTTTCGCCGGTGAGCCGCCACACGAAGCCGGGCGAGCGGTCGGCGAGATCGTTCATCAGCGTGACGCCCTCGACGAACTCGGCCATCGACGGGTCGTCGAGCGGGGCTGACAGGCGGGCGTTGTTCATCTGGGCCAGGTGAAAAGCGCTCATGCCCGCCAGCACATCAGCCACCGACTCTAATGTCAATCAGATTGTTTTTTAGAAACCGTGACGCAGCAGCGCCCCGGAGCGGCATCCATCCGGGCCTCCCACTCGCCGCCGGCCAGGAGCCCGGTGATCAGGGCCAGGTTCATCCCGCAGATCACCGGCGGAAACTGCTCGGCCAGCCGATGGAAGGGGCAGTTGCGCAGCTCGATCCGGTCGCGGTCGCCCGCCACCGGCGCGTAGCCGTGCTCGGCCAGCAACTCGGTGACCTCGGCGGGCGCCGAGGCGTCTCGGCCGTGCCGCTGGGCGACCTCGTACAAGATCTCCTCGGCGCCGGCCCGCTCCAGCGCCTCGGCGAGCAGCTCGGCCGCGGTGCGGTAGGCCCGCGGCGGCACGCTGACCGCGTGCTCCGCCGCGGCGACCCGATAGAGCTTGGCCGGACGGCCGGCGCCGGGCCCGGTCTTTCCCGACCTCCGGGCGTACGACGTTTCGAGTAACCCGGCGGCCGCGAGTTTGTCGAGGTGGAACGCGGCCAGGGTGCGGCCGATGCCCAGCGCCTCGGCCACCTCGTCCCGCCCGACCGGCGCGCTCGCGTCGGCGACCAGCTGGTATGCCTGCCGGCGCACCCGGTCAGCGAGGCTGGCCAGCGCGTCAAGATCGTCGAGAGGAGTCACGCACCCATCGTATTGTCAATACGAGTTGGTCTTACATACCGCCCGGGTTGGCGTACGAGTGCAGGCCCGAGAAGAACAGGTTGACGCCGAACAGGTTCATCAGCATGGTCGCGAAGCCGAGCAGGGCGATCCACGTCGCCACCGTCCGCTTGACGCTCGGGGTCGACCGGGCGTGCAGGTAGGCCGCGTAGACCACCCACGAGATGAACGCCCAGACCTCCTTGGGGTCCCAGCCCCAGTAGCGGCCCCAGGACGCCTCGGCCCACAGCGGCCCGGCGATCAGCGCACCGAACGTGAACAGCGGGAACGCGAACGCGTGCAGCCGGAAGGTCAGCCGCTCGAGCATCGCCGCGGCCGGAATGTTGCGGCCCAGCGAGTACGGGAACTTGCGCTTCCCCTCGTCGTACCCGTTGCGGATGAGGAACATCGAGGCCGGCACCGCGCCGACCAGGAAGATGCCGGAGGCGAGGATCACGGTCGAGACGTGGATGACGAACCAGTACGAGTGCAGGGCCGGCACCAGCGGGCCGACCGGGGTGTAGGCCACCATGCCGGCCGCGCCGAGCAGCACGACCAGGCCCAGCGTGGCGAAGAGGCCGAGGTGGCGTACGACCGGCCGGCGCAGCACGATGCCCGCCCAGACGACCGACCCGACGAAGGTGGCCGAGAGGATGTACTCGTACATGTTTCCCCAGGGCATGCGGTCGGCCGCGATGCCTCGGGTGGTGAGCGTGCCCAGGTGGAGCAGCACGGCCACCAGGTTGATGCCGACCGCGATCCGGCCGACCAGTTCGCCCGGGTTGTTCCGCGCGGGCGGGGGCGGCAGGTCGTCGGCGGGCGGGAACACCTCCGCGTCCGGGTTGTCGGCCACCGGCGCGCCGGCTCCGACCAGCGCGCGAGCGGGGCGGACGGCGGCCCGGCCGATGCGGCTGCGCTTGCCGAACGCGTATTCCCCCGCGTAACACACCATCGCGACCAGGTAGGCCAGGACGGTGAGCGCCATCAGGTGGTTGGACAAGTCCGCCATCAGGGTGTCCCTTCCTCGGCGGCCTTCACGAGAGCCTTGAACTCGTCGGAGAAACCGGGATAGTCGGTGCGCGGGAGGCCACCGGACGTCAACACGCTACCGCCGCCGGAGTCGGGCGAACCTGGCAGGGCGCGGAACCAGACCCGGCGCCGGTGCATGGACAGCGAGAGCATCAGCCCGGCCAGCCCCAGCACGGCCCCGACCAGCACCATCTCCTGGGTCGGGTCGTAGCGGATGGTCAGCGTGGCGAACGGCTCCAGCCCGACGAACTGCAACGTGGTGCCGTCGTCGAGGGTCCAGCTCTGGCCGACCTTGAGCTCGTGCGGGCGTACGCCGCTGATGTTCTTGAGCTCGCCGGAGGCGATCTGGCTCTGGTTGAGCGAGTAGACCGAGCCCGGGGTGCCGACGTCGAGGCCGAGGTCGCCGCGGTAGGCGGTGAGGAACAGCGCCGGATCGTTGGCGGCCGGGAAAGACGAGGTCGCGCTGCCGTCCGAGGCGACCGTGGGCAGGAACCGCCCCTCGAAACCGATCTGCTGGGTGGAGTCGCGCTGGTCGGTCTTGGGGTCGAGGTTGATGTCCGGGAACTGGATCGCGCCCTCGGAGGTCTGGTTCTGATCGATCGGCAGGAACGCCGCGGTCTTGGTCTGGGCGACGCCGAAGCGGTCGGTGTAGCGCACCACCGCCGCGTACCCGTGGCCGAGCAGGTGCACGTTGGCGTGGTGCAGCCGCAGCGTGTGGTTGACCGTGAACTTGTGCTGGACCCACGGGCCGTCGTCCTGCTGGGCGAGCACGGTCGCCTCGAACGTCTTCGGCTCGCCGCTGCTCTGGTAGGTCGCGGAGAAGTCAGTCAGCTTGAGGCAGAAGTCGGCCAGGTCGGAGGGGGCCACCCGGGGGCCCAGCGTGGACTCGTCGTATTGCGCGACCGAGTTGCAGAACCCCTGGTCGGCGCCCCCGACGAGGATGCGGTCGCCGTGCCAGCCGTACCAGTGCCCGAAGCCGACCCCGATCAGCACCGCGAGCAGCGCGAAGTGGAAGAGCAGGTTGCCGGTCTCCTTGAGATAGCCCTTCTCGCCCGCCACGGTGAAGCTGCCGTCGGCCTGCTCCCGCACCTTGGTGCGGAACCGGCGCCGGCGCATCATGGTGGCCACGGCCTCGGCCACCTCGGCCGGATCCTCCGGCCTCGCGGCCTCGGGAGATCGCTGCGGCAGGCGGTCGAAACGCTTCGGGGCCTCCGGCGGGACCGTACGCACGGCGCGTACGTGATCGAGCAGACGCGGAATCACGCAGCCGATCAGCGACGTGAAGAGCAGCAGGTAGATGGCCGCGAACCACGGCGAACCGTAGACCTCGAACCCGCCCAGCCGCGCCAGCCAGGGCGCCCACTGCGGATGGGCCGAATAGTATTGATCGACCTTTTCCGGACTGACCGCGCGCTGGGGGAAGACCGACCCGGGGATGGCCGCGACGGCGAGCAGGAACAGCAGCACCAGCGCCGTCCGCATGCTGGTGAGCTGCCGCCACGAGTTGCGCAGCACGGCCCACAGCCGGTTGACGCGGCGCGGGGGTGGCGCGGCGGACGGCGCCTCGCGCTCCTCGACGATCGTCACAGCAGAGACCCTCCGGAGAAGTCGAGACTCGTCTTCAGCCAGACCAGGAAGTGGTCCCAGCCGCCGGTGACCAGCCCGATGCCGACCAGGATGAGCAGCGCCCCGCCGATCCGGGTCACCCAGCGGCTGTTGCGGCGGACCGCCCGGAACACCCCGAGCAGCTTGCGGAAGAAGAGTCCGAACAGGACGAACGGCACGCCCAGGCCCAGGCAGTAGGCGAGCACCAGGACCACCGCCCGGCCGGTCTCGCCACTGGTCGCGGCCAGGCTGAGCACCGCGCTGAGGGTCGGGCCGGTGCACGGGACCCAGGAGAGCGCGAAGATGCCGCCGAAGATCGGGGCGCCGATCAGGCCGGCCGCCGGCAGCTTGCTGATGCGGGCCTCGCGCTGCAGACCCGGAATCCAGCCCAGGTAGCCGAGGCCGAGCACGATGATCAGCACGCCGAGCGTGATGTCGAGCGCCCGCTCGTGGGTGCGCAGGGTGAAGCTGATGTTGACGACGGTGACCGCGAGCAGGGTGTAGACGACCGCGATGCCGAGCACGAACAGCGAGGTGCCGGCCAGGATGCGGCCGCGCACGCGGGTCGCCGACCGGGTCCGCACAGCCACGCCACCGCCGCCGCTCTCGTCGGCGGCCTGGTCGACGGCCTGGTCGACGGGCTTGTCGGCGTCGAGGTCGGAGCCGGCCAGGCCGGTGACATAGGACAAATAGCCCGGGACCAGCGGCAACACGCACGGCGAGAGAATGCTGACCAGCCCGGCCAGGGCGGCGAAGACGACCGCCAGCAGCAGCGGGCCGCTGCTTGCCGTGGAGTGGAAGTAGTCGCCCATCAGCCGTTCACCTCCGCCGCCACCTTTTGCACCATCGGCAGCAGTTGCGTGTAGACGGTGGCGTCGCGGATCGCGTACGCGATGCGGCCCTGCCGGTCGATGATCAGGGTCTGCGGCGTGGCCACCTGGGTCACGTCGAACTGCAGGGCGACCTTGCCGTCGAAGTCGTAGATGCTCGGGTACGTCGACCGGCCGCGCACGAACGCCTTGGCCGCGTCCTTGTCGTCGCGCGAGTCGATGCCGAGGAAGGCCACGCCCTTGGACCGCGTCTCCTGGTAGGTCTTCTCGAGGTCGTCGGCCTCGGCCCGGCAGGGCGCGCACCACGAACCCCAGAAGTTGACCACCACGACCTTGCCCTTGTCACTGGCCAGGTCGTACGAGGTGCCGTCGAGCAGGTCGCCCTTGACGTCCTTCCCGATCGGCGTGCGCTGGTCGGGGGCGCACTCGACGACCGTGTCCCTGGTCGTGCACTTCTTGGCCCAGTCTTCGCCGCTGCCGCAGCCGGCCAGCGCGCCGGTCGCGAGGGCGGCGGTGATCAGTACGGCGGCGAGGCGGCGCATCTCCTAGGCTCCCTTGGCGGTCTTGGCCGAGGCGGAGAGCGCGACCAGGTGGGCCGCGGGCTCGGAGTAGTCGATGCCGACGACCTTCGACCCCTCGAACCGGAACGAGGTCAGGCTGGCCAGGCCGCACTGCCGGCGGCGCGGATCGTGCCAGAGACGCTTCTTTTCCACATAGCGCCGCAGCGTCCAGATCGGCAGCTGATGCGACACGCAGACCGCCTCGTGGCCCTCGGCCGCGACCCTCGCTGCCTGGAGCGCGGCGAACATCCGCTCGGCGATCGCCAGGTACGCCTCGCCCCAGGACGGGGTGATCGGGTCACGCAGCACCCACCAGTGCCTCGGGTTGGTCAGCGCGCCGTCGCCGACCGACACCCGCTTGCCCTCGAAATAGTTCGCGCTCTCGATCAGCCGGGTGTCGGTCGCGATGTCGAGCTTGAACTCACCCGCGATCGGCTCGGCGGTCTCCTGCGCGCGGTCGAGCGGGCTCGCGACCACGTGGGTCACGTCGCGCCCGGACAGTGCCTCGGCGGCCGCCTTGGCCATCTGCTTGCCCAGCTCGGAGAGGTGGAAGTCGGGCAACCGGCCGTACAGAATCTTGCTGGGGTTGTAGACCTCGCCGTGCCGCATGACATGCACGGTCGTCCTGGTCGGTTCGCTCACGGTGCCTATGCTCCCCCGCTGGCCGCCGCCCTGGCCGCGTGGGGCAGAGCATCGGCGATGTGTTCCATGGCCTCGTCGTCGAGCGCCGTCGAGACGAACCACGATTCGAACGAGCTCGGTGGCAGGTAGACCCCGCGCGAGAGCATCTCGTGGAAGAACGCCTTGAACGCCGCCTGGTCCTGAGTCTTGGCCGAGTCGTAGTCGACCACGTCCACGTCGGTGAAGAAGATCGAGAACATGTTGCCGGCGTACGACAGGCGGTGGGTGACGCCGGCCGTGTTCAGAGCGTCGGAGGCCAGCGCACCCACGGTCGCCGACAGCTCGTCGAGGCGCTTGTAGACCGCTTCGTCGGCCAGCCGCAGCGAGGCCAGACCGGCCGCGCAGGCGAGCGGGTTTCCGGACAGCGTGCCGGCCTGATAGACCGGGCCGGCCGGGGCGAGCCGCGACATGATCTCGCGGCGCCCGCCGAACGCGGCCGCGGGCAGGCCGCCGCCCATCACCTTGCCGAAGGTGAACAGGTCGGCGTCGACCGGGTCGAGCCCGGCCCAGCCGCCGGCCGAGACCCGGAAGCCGGTCATCACCTCGTCGACGATGAGCAGCGCGCCGTGGGCGTGGGCGATCTCGGCCAGGCGCTGGTTGAAGCCCTCTCGCGGCGCGACCACGCCCATGTTGCCGGCCGCCGCCTCGGTGATGATCGCCGCGATCTCGCCGCCCTCGGCCGCGAACACCGCCTCGACCGCGGAGACGTCGTTGTAGGGCAGCACCAGGGTCTCGGAGGCCGCCGCGCCGGTCACGCCGGGCGAGTCGGGCAGGCCCAGCGTGGCCACGCCCGAGCCGGCCGCGGCCAGCAGCGCGTCGACGTGGCCGTGGTAGCAGCCGGCGAACTTCACGATCTTGGACCGGCCGGTGAAGCCGCGGGCCAGCCGGATCGCGGTCATCGTCGCCTCGGTGCCCGAGTTGACCAGGCGCACCTGGTCGACCGAGGTGCGGCGCACGATCTCCTCGGCCAGGTCGACCTCGCCGGCGGTCGGGGTGCCGAAGCTGGTGCCCCGGGCCGCCGCGGCCTGCACCGCGGCGATGATCTCGGGGTGCGCGTGGCCGTGGATCAACGGGCCCCACGAGCACACCAGGTCGACGTAGCGCCGGCCATCGGCGTCGGTCATCCAGGCGCCGGAGCCGTGGGCCATGAATCGGGGCGTGCCGCCGACCGCTCGGAAGGCACGCACGGGTGAATTGACCCCGCCGGGCACGACGGCCGAGGCGCGGTCGAACAGGGCCTGAGAGGCCGGGGCGTCCTGCGGGTAGGGCAGGCCCTCGGCGCGGTATGAGGTGGTCACAGCGGATCCCATTCTGTCAGCGCGGTCGGACCGGATTCTCAAGAGGGTTGTTCACATCACCGGCGGATGTCCGGATCCGCCCGATCTCATCGTCGCCCAGCGGGCCGATCCGCACCGGAGGCGATAGGCTCAGGCACGTGGAACGACCGGAGCTGTCCATAGCGGTTCAGCGCACCCCCGACGAGGTCGTTCTCCACCTCGCGGGGGAAATCGACGTGCTCACGGTCGCCAACCTCTCGACGATCGTCAACGAGGCCGTGGCCGCCGAGCCGCCCGCGCGCATCGTGCTCGACATGGCCGGGGTCACCTTCTGTGACTCACAGGGCCTGGGCACGCTGGTCGTGCTCAGCCGCAAGGCCCAGCATGCCGGATCCCTCCTCGCGCTGACCAACGTCGGCGATTTCCTGATGCGCGTGCTCGACATCACCGGCCTGCGCAGTGCTCTCATGATCAGCTCGGCGACGTCGTAGAAAACACCATTGCCCTCACGCCGATGTGAAGGCCTAGCGTCGGCCCAGACATGAAGAGGGGCGACGCATGCTGATCGGTGAGCTGGCCGAACGGGCCGGGACGAGCGCTCGCACGCTGCGTTACTACGAGGAGCAGGGCCTCATGCGGCCCCGGCGGGACGCCAACGGTTACCGGCAGTACGACGATGCCGAACTCCGGGTCGTCGCCGAGATCCGGGCCCGTCTCGCGGCCGGCTTCGGGCTCGAGGACATCCGGCCGTTCGTCGAATGTCTCCGGGCCGGCAACGAGGCGGGACACGTCTGTCCCGACTCCGTGGTGGTGCTGCGCCGCAAGCTCGCCGAGGTCGACGGCTATCTCGACCAGCTCACAGAGGTCCGCGACCGGCTGCGCGCCCAGCTCACCGAGGCCCAACAGGATCGCGTCCAGCGAAACCGGGCCGTCGAACAGCGGGAGACCCGATGCCGGAAACTGCCCTGACCATCCTCACCGACGCGACCTTCGCCCCCACCGTCCGGAACTCCCGGATGCCGGTCGTGGTCGATTTCTGGGCCGAGTGGTGCCCGCCCTGCGGCCCGATGGCCCGCCACCTGGCCGAGCTGGCCGGCGAGTTCGAGGGCCGCCTGCTGATCGCCAAAGTCAACGCCGACGAAAACCCTGAGACGATGCGCCTGTATCGAGTGATGTCCATGCCGACGCTGCTCTTCTTCGAGCACGGCACCGTGGTCAACACACTGGTCGGGTTGCGGCCCAAGGCGGTACTCCGGCAGGCCCTGAGCGCGGTGCTCACCCCGTACGTCAATAGCTGACGCCTAGTTTCCCCAGCGTGCCCTCTCCAAGAGCGCCAGCGCGACGGCGGCGGCATCGCCGCCGCCGGAGCGCAGCACCCGGGCCGCCTCGTCGACCGTGTCGGTCAGTTTCTGCCACTGCGCGTCGCGTTCCCGGGCCGCCTCGGCCTGGGATTTGAGCTGCTGGGTCTTGGTCCACAGCTCGACGAAGATCGAGACCTTGGCCCGCAGCACCCACGGGTCGAAGGGCTTGGTCAGATAGTCGACCGCCCCGACCGCATAGCCGCGCAGCGCCAGCTGAGCGTCGCGGTCGGCCGCGGTGAGGAACAGAATCGGCACGTGCCGGGTGCGTTCCCGCCGCTTGATGTGGCTGGCCGTCTCGAAGCCGTCCATGTTAGGCATCTGCGCGTCGAGCAGGATGACCGCGAAGTCGTCGGTGAGCAGCTGTTTGAGGGCCGCCTCACCGCTCTCCACCGCCACCGGCAGCACCGGCAGGCCCTGGAGGATCGCCTCCAGGGCTAACAGGTTGTCCTTGCGATCGTCGACCAGCAGGGCTTTGGCGCGTTCCGGCACTAGTGCTCCCCTCAGCCGCGCTCAGGTTCGGCGGTCTCGGCGTTGACCCAGCGCGCCATCAGTTCGATCAGCTCGTCCAGGTCGACCGGCTTGGTGATGTAGTCGCTGGCACCGGCCGCGAGGGCCGACTCACGGTCACCAGGCATGGCCTTCGCGGTTAGGAAGACTACCGGTAGGTCCTGGAAGCGCTGATTGCGCCGGATGCCCCGGGTGGTCTCGTAGCCGTCCTGGTCGGGCATCATCGCGTCCATCAAGACGATGTCGACCTCCGGGTGCTCGGCCAGCAACCGTACGCCGTCCACGCCATTGTCGGCGTAGAGAACGTTGAGCCCGTGCATCTCCAGCGCGCTGGTCAGGGCGAACACGTTGCGCACGTCGTCGTCGACGATCAGCACCGTGGCGCCGTCCAGCTGCCGGCTGGCCGGGGTGACCACGTGCCCCTCGATCTCGGTGTGCTGGGTCATCGACGGCGGCAGCTCCATCAGCGGGAGGTCGAGCGGCGCCGGGGCGGGCTGCACCACCACCGTGGCCGGCGGCAGGCCGGCCGCGCTGATCGCCGGGATCGCGTCCGGGGTCAGCGCGTCGGGCATGTAGAGCGTGAAGGTCGAGCCCTCGCCCGGCCGGGACGACACCACGATCGTGCCGCCGAGCAGGGCGGCCAGGTCGCGGCTGATCGACAGGCCGAGGCCGGTGCCGCCGTACTTGCGGGTCGTGGTGCCGTCGGCCTGCTGGAACGGCTCGAAGATGATCGCCAGCTTCTCGTCGTTGATGCCGATGCCGGTGTCGGCGACCGAGAATCCGATGACCTGCCGGGCCGCGCTCAGCGCCGGCACGTCGAAGTCGGTGTTGGGCGGCGCCGCGAAGATGGTCAGCGTCACCGCGCCGGTGTCGGTGAACTTGACCGCGTTGGAGAGCAGGTTGCGCAGGATCTGCTGCATCCGCTGCGAGTCGGTGACGATCGAGGCCGGCAGCCCGTCGTCGACCGAGACCCGGAACTCCAGGCCCTTCTCCTGGGCCTGGGGCAGGAACGCCTGCTCGACGTAGCTGCGTACGCCGTCGAAGTCGACCTGGTCGGGCTCGACGTCCATCCGGCCCGCCTCGATCTTGGCGAGGTCGAGGATGTCGTCGATCAGTGAGAGCAGGTCGGAGCCGGCACTGTGGATCGTGCGGGCGAACTCGATCTGCTTGTCGGAGAGGTTCTGCTCGCCGTTGTCGGCCAGCAGCCGGGCCAGCAGGAGCAGCGAGTTGAGCGGCGTGCGCAGCTCGTGGCTCATGTTGGCCAGGAACTCCGACTTGTAGGCGCTGGCCCGCGACAACTGCTGGGCCTGCTGCTCCAGGTCGAGCCGGGCCAGCTCGATCTCGCGGTTCTTCGTCTCGATGTTGGCCTTCTGCTCGCTGAGCAGCTGCGCCTTGTCTTCGAGCTCGGCGTTGGTGCGCTGGAGCTCGGCCGACTGGTCCTGCATCTCGCGGGCCAGCCGCTGCGACTGGGCGAGCAGTTCCTCCGTACGCCGGTTGGCCTGGATCGTGTTGAGCGCGACCCCGATGGTGGCGACCAGGCGCTCGAGGAACGTCAGGTGCAGCCCCGAGAAGGCGGCCACCGACGCGAACTCGATCACGCCGAGCATCTCGCCCTCGAACAGCACCGGCAGCACGACCAGGTCGTTCGGTGGCATCGACATCAGGCCGGAGCGCATGGTCAGGATGCCGTCGTGGGTCGCCCGCACCCGGATCGTGCGGCGGGAGACCGCGGCCTGGCCGACCAGCCCCTCGCCCGGCCCGAAGGTGACCTCGTGGTTGCGGGCCACGTAGCCGTACGACGCGGCCAGCCGCAGCCGCATCACCGCCTGCTCGTTGTCGACCAGGAAGAACGCGCCGAGCTGGGCGTCGACCAGCGGCGTCACCTCGGTCATGATCATGCGGCAGACCTCGCCGAGGTCGCGCTGGCCCTGGAGCAGGCCGCCGATGCGGGCCAGGTTGGAGTCGAGCCAGCCCTGCTCGGCGTTGGCCTTGGTGGTCTCGCGGAGCGTGACGATCATCTGGTTGATGTTGTCCTTCAGCTCGGCGACCTCGCCCTGGGCCTCGACCGCGATGCTCTGGGTCAGGTCACCCCGGGTCACCGCGGTCGACACCTCGGCGATCGCGCGCAGCTGGATGGTCAGCGTCGAGGCGAGCTGGTTGACGTTGTCGGTGAGGTCCTGCCAGGTGCCGGAGACGCCCTTGACCTGGGCCTGACCGCCGAGCTTGCCCTCGACGCCGACCTCCCGGCCGACCCGGGTGACCTCGGTGGCGAACGACGACAGCTGGTCGACCATCGTGTTGACCGTGTCTTTGAGCTCGAGGATCTCGCCGCGGGCGTCAACCGTGATCTTCTGCGACAGGTCGCCCTTGGCCACGGCCGTGGTCACCGAGGCGATGTTGCGGACCTGGGCGGTCAGGTTGGACGCCATGTAATTCACGTTGTCGGTCAGGTCACGCCACGTGCCGGCCACTCCCCGCACCTGGGCCTGACCACCGAGCTTGCCCTCCGAACCCACCTCACGCGCCACCCGGGTCACCTCGTCGGCGAACGACGACAACTGGTCGACCATGATGTTCACGGTGCTCTTGAGCTCGAGGATCTCGCCCTGCGCGTCGACCGTGATCTTCTGCGACAGGTCACCCTTCGCCACCGCGGTCGAGACGCTGGCGATGTTGCGGACCTGGGCGGTCAGGTTGGACGCCATGTAGTTCACGTTGTCGGTCAGGTCACGCCACGTGCCGGCCACCCCGCGCACCTGGGCCTGACCCCCGAGCTTGCCCTCCGAACCCACCTCACGCGCCACCCGCGTGACCTCGTCGGCGAAGCTCGACAACTGGTCGACCATCGTGTTGACCGTGGTCTTCAGCTCGAGGATCTCGCCCCGGGCGTCGACCGTGATCTTCTGCGACAGGTCACCCTTCGCCACCGCCGTCGTGACGGACGAAATGTTCCGCACCTGGCTGGTCAGGTTGGACGCCATGTAGTTGACGTTGTCGGTCAGGTCGCGCCAGGTGCCCGACACGCCCTTGACCTGGGCCTGGCCGCCGAGCTTGCCCTCCGAACCGACCTCGCGGGCCACCCGCGTGACCTCGTCGGCGAAGCTCGACAGCTGGTCGACCATCGTGTTGACCGTGTTTTTCAGCTCGGCAATCTCGCCCCGGGCGTCGACCGTGATCTTCTGCGACAGGTCACCCTTGGCCACCGCGGTCGAGACCTGGGCGATGTTACGCACCTGGTCGGTGAGGTTGTTGGCGAGTTGGTTCACGTTTTCGGTGAGGTCCCGCCACGTACCGGAAACGCCCCGGACCTGGGCCTGACCGCCCAGCTTGCCCTCGGTGCCGACCTCGCGGGCCACCCGGGTGACCTCGTCGGCAAAGCTCGAAAGCTGGTCGACCATGGTGTTGACGGTGTCTTTGAGCTCGAGAATCTCGCCCTGCGCGGCCACCGTGATCTTCTGCGACAGGTCACCCTTGGCCACCGCGGTCGAGACCTGGGCGATGTTACGCACCTGGCTGGTCAGGTTGGAGGCCATCGAGTTGACCGAGTCGGTGAGGTCCTTCCAGGTGCCGGCCACGTTGGGCACCTCGGCCTGACCGCCCAGCTTGCCCTCGGTGCCGACCTCGCGGGCCACCCGGGTCACCTGCTCGGCGAACAGCCGCAGCGTGTCGGTGAGGCCGTTCATGGTGTCGGCCAGCTCGGCCACCTCACCCCGCGCCGAAACGGTGATCTTCTGCGACAGGTCGCCCCGCGCCACCGCGGTCGCGACCTGCGAGATCGAGCGCACCTGGTGGGTCAGGTTGGACGCCATCAGGTTCACCGAGTCGGTGAGGTCCTTCCAGGTGCCGGCCACCCCGCGGACGTCGGCCTGACCGCCCAGCTCGCCCTCGGTGCCCACCTCGCGCGCCACCCGCGTGACCTCGTCGGCGAACGACGACAGCTGGTCGACCATCGTGTTGACCGTGCGGCCGATGCGCAGGAATTCGCCCCGCAGGGGTCGGCCGTCCATCTCGAGGGCCATGTGCTGGGAGAGGTCGCCCTCGGCCACCGCCACGATGACCCGGGAAATCTCGGTGGTCGGGCGGCCCAGGTCGTCGATCAGAGAGTTGACCGAGCGGACGCTGTCGGCCCACGCTCCGTCGAGGCCCTCGTCGTCGAGCCGCTCGGTCAGCCGGCCGTCCCGGCCGACGATGCGACTGATCCGCCGCACATCGAGATTTTGCCGCTCCTGCAGCGACACGACCTCGTTGAACGCGTCGGCGACCTCGCCCGCGGCCCCGCTGCGCCGGGGCAGGCGGACCTTGAGATCGCCGCGTCGCACCCGGCGGAGCGCCTCGGCCAGTTCGCCGAGAAGCGCGGTGTCGTCGGGCATGCCGACGCTGGCTTCTTTCGCCGCAGTCATGCTGGTCCTCACTCGCTGAGCCGTGGCCGTCCGGGCCTTATCCTCTCTCGCCCGACCGGGTCAATGCGAGAGACGACTTTGTGCATCGGGCCTTCAACAAGAGAGGATGCATGCGTGTCAGTGGAGGCCGGAGCGCCCGCGGGCGGACTCGTCCGCCGCGTCCGTCTGCCCAACGACCGCCGCACCCCGGCCGCCGCGCGAGCGCTGGTGCGGTCGGTGCTGGAAGAGGCCGGGCTCGACACGCTGCTCAACGAGGCCCTGCTGCTGACCACCGAACTCTCCACCAACGCGGTGGTGCACGCCAACACCGAGCTCGACATCGAGGTGCAGGCCGACCACTCGGGCCTGACCGTCACGGTCACCGACTTCGCGCCCGGCCCGGTCGAGCAGCTGGCGGTCGGCCCCCGCAACGAGAGCGTCGACATCGGCGAGGTGGCCGAGCGCGGCCGCGGCCTGCTGCTGGTCGACCACTTCGCGAGCCGCTGGGGCACCGTGCACGAGGGCAGCGGCAAGGGCGTCTGGTTCCGCCTGGAGGGTTCGGCGTCCACGCCCACCCCCTCGCTGCCGGCCGGCCACGTGCCCGAGGCCGGCACGCCGAGCGTCGGCGCGCTGACCTCCCTGCTCGAGATCGACCCGGTGCGATCGGGCGAGGACGGGCTGGCCGAGTTCGCCACCGACCTGATGTCGCGGCTGGCCCGGCTGACCGGGGCGGCCGGCGGGGTGGTGCGACTCGACCGCGGCGAGGGCGGCGGCCGCCAGCAGCTGGCGCGGTACGGCCGGGCCCCGCGCGACGACGCGGCCACGATCCGGGTGCCGCTGACCGTCCACCGGCCGTACTCGGGTGAGCTCGAGCTCGACGCGTCGCCGACCGGCTATGCCCAGCCCCTGGCCACGATCGTCGCCGAGCGGCTGTCGCTGCACCTGGAAAACGACCGGTTGCGCCGAGCCGACGTGCGCCGGCAGACCTGGCTGACCTTCCTGGCCGAGGCGAGCGAGCTGCTTGCCCAGTCCCTCGACGTCAACCTCACGATGGCGCTGATCCCGCAGCTGGTGGTGCCCCGGCTCGGCCGGTGGTGCGCGGTGCACACCACCGACGCCTGGGGCCGGCTGCAGCTGGCCGCGGCCACCCACGCCGACGAGGCGGCGGTCCCCGAGCTGCACGCCACGCTGGCCGAGACCGGCCCCGACGCGATCCTGGCCCGGCTCGAGGAGGCGTCCCGACTCGGCACCCAGATCATGTTCGGCGCGCCCAACGAGGGTTTCGCGGTGCCGCTGGTGGCCCGGGGCACCCGGCTGGGCACCCTCGCGGTCGGGCGCAACCCGCGGCACAAGCACGACGCCGACGAGGTCGCGGTGGTCGAGGACGTCGCCCGGCGAGCCGCGCTCGCGATCGACAACGCGCGCATTCACGACGAGCGGCGCAAGGTCGCGCGTACGCTCCAGGCCTCGCTGCTCCCGCCCGCCCTGCCCCACGTCGACGGCATCGGCTTCGCGGCCGAATACGTGCCGACCGGCTCCGAGGTCGGCGGCGACTTCTACGACGTGGTCCCGTCCAGTGACAACCACTGGCTGGTCGTGGTCGGCGACGTCTCGGGCAAGGGCGTCCAGGCCGCCACGGTGACCGGCCTGGTCCGCGACGTGATCCGCATCCTGGTCGACGACGGCAAGCCGATGGCCGAGATCCTCTGCCGGGTCAACCGCACGCTCGTGCAGCGCGGCGGCGGGCGCTACTGCACGCTCGCGATGGCGATGGTTTCCCGGGAATCGGACGGCATTCTCACCGTCTGCCTCCACCTGGCCGGCCACGATCGCGCGGTGCTGGTGCGCTCGGACGGCAAGACCTCGTTCGTCGGCGAGGGCGGCACCGCGCTCGGCCTGCTCGAGTCGATCTCGTCTCCCGACGTCGAAGTGCGACTTCAGCCCGGTGATTCGCTTATCTTCTATACAGACGGCGTCACCGAGCGCCGGCGAGGCCGGGAGCTGTTCGGCACCGGGCGGCTGCGCGAGGCGGCGGGCCCGCTGGCCGGCTATCCGGCCGACGTGATCGCGGCCCGCCTGCGCTCGACCACGATCAATTTTTCGGTCGAGGAGCCCCGCGACGATATCGCGATCCTGGTTCTGAGAAACGACGCCTGACGTCGATTTCGCCCCTTTCGGCGACATTCGCGTGGCATCGTGAGGGCATGCCGAAAACCCAGTACTACGCGGCGACCAGCATCGACGGCTTCATCGCCGACGAGCACAACTCGCTGGAATGGCTCATGGACGTCGACGGCGGCAGCGAGAACCCGTTCGGCGGCTTCTTCGCGGGGGTCGGCGCTTTCTGCATGGGTGCGAACACCTACGAGTGGGTGCTGGAGAACGACAACGTGCTGGCCGAGCCGCGCAACTGGCACGATCTGTACGGAGACGTGCCGTGCTGGGTCTTCGGCAGCCGCGAGCTCCCGCTGGTGCCCGATGCCAACATTTTCATGGTCAGCGGCGACGTGCAGCGCGTGCACGAGGCGATGCACGTGGCCGCCAAGGGTAAGAACGTGTGGCTGGCCGGCGGCGGCGACCTGGTCGGCCAGTTCGTCGACCACGGCCTGCTCGACGAGATCATCCTCGGCATCGCCCCCACGCTGCTCGGTGCCGGTGTCCAGCTGCTGCCCCGGCATCTCTCGTCGCAGGAGCTGATCCTCACCGGGGCCGCCGCGGTCGGCCGTTTCGCCTATCTGACCTACGCCGTGGGCACGATCGCCGGGCTGCGCCACCACCCGTCGACCGCGCGGCCCTCCCGGCAGCACGCCGTCCTCAGTTAGAACAGATCTTGGCGGGTCGCCATGTCGAGCCGCGCCGCGACCTCGGGCGGCGCCGAGACGACCGCGACCCGGCCGGTGCGGGCCAGAAAGACATGGCTCATCGCGTCGAGCACGCTCCCGAGCCGGTCGGGCGGCAGATCGCCGGGCAGCACCGCGTGGACGCCGCCCAGGCCGGCCGAGCCGCGCACCGGCACCGGGCGCCCGGCCGCGTCGCCGAGCGCATAGACCGCGGCGGCCAGGTCGAAGACCGGTGTCGAGACCCGGAGCGCGACCTCGGACCGGCCGAACGGGTAACGGCCCCACCAGGGCGGCGCGATCGGGGTCGTCACCGTGCCCCAGGCGGCCGCGAGCGCTTCGGCCGAGGCGTCGGCGTCCTCGAACAGGGCGGCCAGGGTGCCGGGCTGACCGCCCGGGAGATCAACTTCGAGAGCGCCGAGCGCGGGATGGTCGTCGAGCGCCTGCTCGACCCGGTCGCGCATCTCGAGCGGGCTGGCGACGGTCACGCCGACCCAGCGGCGGGAGGCGGGCACCGGCTCGAGGCGCACGGTCGCGCTCGTGATCACGCCGCTGATCTCGGCGATGCCGGGCCGGCCCTGCTCGCCGTCGGACTCGCCGGCGTCGCCCGACCGATCCACATAGGCGATGCGGTCGACGTGCTCGGCCGGGGTGCCGCGGCGCAGGCGCAGCGGACCCGACTCGTTGACCGCGAGCATGCCGCCGAGGGTGGCCGTCGGCGAGGGCGGGTCGACCGGCAGGCGCTGGCCGCGCAGCGCGAGGGCGGCCTGCAGGGCCCGCACCGGGGTGCCGGTGCCGACCTGGGCGGTCGCCGCGCCCACGTCGTGGTGCCAGATGCCACCGAGCCGGGCGGTGTCGAGGAGCAGGTCGACGCCGGTCGGCGGCCGACCCCAGTCAATCTTGCTGCCGGAGCCGCGCGGCAACACGCGGAGACCGCGGTCGGCCGCGAACCGGAGCACGTCGGTCGCCGCCTGCGCGGTCGCCGGAACGGCCACGAAGGCGACACGATGGCCGCCGACGGCGTCGACCGACCGGCCGGCGCGTGCATAGTCGGGACCGCAGATGTCCACGAGGGCGTCGAGGACCGGGTCACTCATGTCGAAGTCCCCCAGGGGTTCGGTCCCGGTCAGACGCCACCCCACGATCGACCGGTCTGAAGATCGTCCACTCTGGCATATCGTACATGTGTTCGAACGCGCGGTGTCCGTGGTCGACAAAAAAGTCCCCACGCACCGGTAACGTAAGGGTGTGACTCCCGACAGCCCGCCCTCGCTCCGGCAGGTGCCCCATGAGCGCACCTTCCACGGCGACACGGTCAACGACGAATACTTCTGGCTGATCGACAAGGACGATCCGCAGACCACCGCCTATCTCGAGGCCGAGAACACCTGGACCGAGCGGGCCACCGAGCACCTGGCCGACCTGCGCGACACCGTCTTCCAGGAGATCAAGGGCCGCACGCAGGAGACCGACCTGTCAGTGCCCAGCCGCAAGGGCGCGTATTGGTACTACACGCGCACGGTCGAGGGCAAGCAGTACGGCATCCACTGCCGGGTCCCGGTGCGGCCGGGCCAGGACGACCCGCCCATGGGTGACGACCGCCCGGGCGAAGAGGTGCTGCTCGACGGCAACGAACTCGCCGAGGGCAAAAACTTCTTCGCGCTCGGCACCTTCGACGTGTCCCCCGACGGCACCCGGCTCGCCTATTCGACCGACTTCGACGGCGACGAGCGGTTCACCCTGCGCGTCAAAGATTTGACGACCGGCGAGATCCTCCCCGACGAGGTGACCGACACCCACTACGGCAGCGCCTGGTCGGCCGACGGCAGCGCCCTGTTCTACATCACGGTCGACGAGGCGTGGCGCCCGTGCCGGGTGTGGCGGCACGCGGTCGGGCAGGCCGGCGTCGACGACGTGCTGGTCTTCGAGGAACCCGACGAGCGGTTCTGGGTCGGGGTCGAGCTCAGCCGCAGCGAGAAGTTCATCGTCATCGACGCCAACAGCAAGATCACTTCTGAGGTCCGGGTCATCCCGTCCGACGAGCCGGCCGCCGAGCCGGTCGTCGTCACCCCGCGCGAGCAGGGCGTCGAATATTCGATCGAGCACCACGGGCACCGCTTCCTGATCCTGCACAACAAGAACGCGGAAGACTTCGCCCTGGCCTACACCTCGGCCGACAGCCCCGGCGAGTGGGTCGAGCTGATCCCGCACACCCCGGGCACCCGGCTCGAGTCGGTCGACGCGTTCGCCCGGCACATCGTGATCTCGCAACGCCGCGACGGCCTCACCGGCCTGCGGGTGATGGGCGACGGCAGCACCGACTCCTACGACATGGAGTTTCCGGAGCCGCTCTACAGCGTCGGGTTGACCAGCAACCCGGAATACGACACCACGTCCGTCCGCATCGGCTACACCTCGATGGTCACCCCCGAGTCGGTCTACGACGTCGACCTGGTCACCCGCACCATGACGCTGCGCAAGCGCAAGCCGGTGCTGGGCGGCTACAACCCCGACGACTACGAGCAGTTCCGCGACTGGGCGTCGGCCGGCGACGGCACCCGGGTGCCGATCTCGATCGTGGCGCGCAAGGGCACCCCGCGCGACGGCTCGGCCCCGGCACTGCTCTACGGCTACGGGTCGTACGAATACAGCGTCGACCCGTACTTCTCGATCAGCCGGCTCTCGCTGCTCGACCGGGGCGTCGTCTTCGCGATCGCGCACGTGCGGGGCGGCGGCGAGATGGGCCGCCGGTGGTATGAGGAAGGCAAGCTCCTCGCCAAGAAGAACACCTTCACCGACTTCGTGGCCTGCGCCGAGACCCTCGTGCGGCACGGCTGGACCAGCGCGGCCCGGCTGGTCGCCCGGGGCGGTTCGGCCGGTGGCCTGCTGATGGGCGCGATCACCAACCTGGCCCCGGAGGCGTTCGCCGGGATCGTGGCCGAGGTGCCGTTCGTCGACCCGCTCAACTCGATCCTCGACCCCAACCTGCCGCTCACGGTCACCGAGTGGGAGGAGTGGGGCAACCCGATCGAATCGTCCGAGGTCTATGCCTACATGAAGGCCTACAGCCCGTACGAGAACGTCGAGAAGCTGCAATATCCCAGGATTCTGGCGATGACCAGCCTCAACGACACCCGGGTGCTCTATCACGAGCCGGCCAAATGGATCGCTCGGCTGCGGGCGGTCGCCCCCGAGGGTGACTACCTGCTCAAGACCGAGATGGGCGCGGGACACGCGGGCCCGAGCGGGCGCTACGACTCCTGGAAGGAAGAGGCCTTCATCCTGTCCTGGGTGCTGGACGTGCTCGGGCTGGCTTAAGGCGTACCGAGAAGGGGCCGGGCTTCAAAAAGCCCGGCCCCTTTTCTCATGCGTTGTAGGCCTCGGCCGACACCTGTACGCCGTGCGAGCACCCGAGACGCGACGGCCACGAGACCGTGACCTTGCGTGACTCGCCCGGCAGCAACCAGAAGTAGTTGTCGTCGTAGCGGACCGGCAGCACGCGATCGCCGTGGCTGTCACGGACCGCGAGCCGGATCAGCGCGGCCACGGTCGAGCCACGGTTGGTGACGGTCGTGGTCACCTGGTCGTCGTCGCCCGACCGCTTCACGCCACTGGTCGACACCGCGAGCCGGGCCTTCGGCATCGAGGTGAGGACCTGCATGTCCGTGCCCTTCTGGTAACGCCAGTAGGTGTTCTCGGACAGCACGTTGTCGCGGTTGTCGCGCATCTCCAGGCGTACGAGATGAAGCGCCTGCCCCGCCGGGGCCGTCACCGTGAAGGCGGGCGTGGGGGGGGGGGCCGGGCGGGGGGGGCTATGGGTGTGGGGTGGTACCCCCAGCGGGAGGGGGGGGGGAGATGAGGGGGGGGACCACCCCAGAGGCAGATAGGAG
>NZ_JBFBAD010000013.1:98185-127508 GCF_040682075.1 Actinoplanes sp. NPDC051411
TGTGCATTTACGTAGATGTAACAACCGCCCGCCCCGCGGGGCCCCACACTGTGAGGGGGGGGTTGCCGGCGGAAGCCGGCACGTCGATCTTCTGCTTCTGGGTGGTTCCCAGCTGCTTGCCGGTGAGGTCATAGCAGGTGGCGGACACCGTGACCCCGGTGAGCGCGGCCGGCGTGTGGTTGACCGCGCGCACCCGCCACGTGCCCGGATCGGCCTGCACGTGCCGGGCCTCGCAGCCCTTGCGGGCGCCGTAGTAGGCGCCGTTGACGTCCAGGTCGTAGTCGTAGGTCTGCCAGACCGTGCTGTACCAGGCCGGATGCGACATCCACAGAAGCAGGCCGGACGCGTTCTGGAAGAGGCTGGCGTTCCAGGCTTCGAACATCGCGCGGTGGTTCTCGAAGTTGACGAACTGGGCCCGCGCCGCGAACTGCTCCAGCGAGGTCGACGCGCCCAACCGAGCGTCGATGGCCGCCTGGTAACGGTCCGTGTGCTGGTTCCCGATCGGTGACCAGTCGTGGTAGTTCCAGACCTCACTGATCGGCCACCCCGGTTGGTCGCCGACCAGGTTGCGCATGGTCTCGACGACCGGGATCACCGGCATGCCGATCTCGGTGTGGAAGCCGAAGACGCCGGCCTGGTACTGGTTGGGGTCGGCGTAGAGGGCCGGGTCGATCCAGTGCCAGGGGCCGGAGCCGCTGACGATGCCGGCGTTCGACGACGGGATATATATGACCTCGGGGTCCTCGTCGGCGACCGCCTTCTCGAGCCCGGCGCCGATCGCGGCCGGCGGATATTCCTCGTTCGCCCCGCACCAGACCGCGATCGACGGGTGGGTGCGATAGCGGCGGATCGTGTCGGCCGCGATGTCGATGTAGGTCGGCGACGAGTCGATGAACTGGCCGGCCTCCCAGAAGTCGTTCCAGACCAGGATGCCGAACTCGTCGCAGGCGGCGTAGAACTCCTCGCGGTTGCTGCTGCCCAGCCAGTTCCGGATCATCGTGAAGTTCATGTCGCGGTGCATCGCGACGGTGTCGCGGGTGCGGTACGGCTCGGTGCGCCGCAGCAGTTCGTCCCAGCCCCAGTTGCCGCCGCGGGCGAAGACCGGCGTGCCGTTGACGCTGATCTTGAGCTCGACCGCGGTGTTGTCGACCTTCTTGACGTCGGTCCAGTCCTGGTCGTTGTCCGAGATCTGGATCGTGTAGTCGCGGGCGTAGGCCTGCTCCCAGGCGATCACGACGGTGTCGAAGGTCTGCGCACTTCCCAGATCGACCCGGATCCACTCGCCGTCCTGATAGCGACTCGACCAGCGGCTGCGCGGGTTGTCGTCGACGGCGTTGGCGGCCGGGTTGCCGTCGTCACCCGAGGCGGTGACGTCCCGGTGGAGGGCGAGGTCGGGACCGCTGCCGCTCTTCACGCTCAGCGTCCACATGGAGATGCCCCACGAGGTGGTGCGGCGGCCGCCGAGGATGCGGACATATCGGGCGGTCTGCGCCGGGAAGGTCTCGGTCTGGACGCCCGTGTCACCGATCGGGGTCTCGTTGTCGACTTCCTTGACGTCGGTCAGCGCGCCACCGTCAACTTGTCCGATCTGGACCTTGAACTGCAGCGCGTAGGCCGTCTCCCAGACGATCGTGACCCGGTCGAATTCCTTGGCCTCGCCGAGGTCGACCTGGACCCACTGGTTGTCGTCGTAGGTGCTCGACCACCGCGTGTTCAGGTCGCCGTCGGTGACGTTGGCCGGCCCGTCGCTGTCGTTGTCGCTCGACGACGCCGTCGCCGGCTGACGCAGGGCCAGATCGGTCCCGCCGTCGCCGTTCCGCACCGAAAGCGACCACATCGAGTTGCCCCAGCCGGTCGCACGCTGAACGGCGAGAATGCGTACATACCGGGCGTTCTGCCGGTCGAACGTGATCGTCTGAGTGGCGTGGTTGTTCTCGAAGTTCAGCGGCGGGATCGCGGGCGGCGAGATGACCACCGGCTGGTCCCAGTCGTACGAGAACTCCCGGATGCCGAACCTCGTGACCCGCTCGTCGCTCGTGCGCCCGCCGACCGTGGCGGTCAGCGTCAGATCGTGCAGCACCGGATCGCCGTAGCCGTTCGGCCACCACAGCTTGGGGTTGCGCACCGTCACGGCGTCGAAGGTGGCGGTCACCGTCTGTCCGGCGGGAACGGTCACGGTACGCGTGATTGTGGTGGAGTCGAACTTCGCTTTGAGCAAGGCGGTGATCGACGTCGGGCCCGCGTTCTTCACCGGCACCGAGATCGCCACGGTGGCCGACTTGGCGCTCGGCACCTTGGTCACGACATGCGGGTCGCCGAGCACGGCCGCACCCGTGCTGCGCAGGCGCACGTGGTTCCAGATGCCGGAGACCCGGTCGCGGACGGCCGGCATCCAGTCCCAGCCCGACACCGCGAGATAGGTCGGCGAGTCCAGATAGATGTGGCCGCCCTGCAGGAACGTGTTGCCGTCCTTGCCCTTGTCACCGGGGGTACCGGGGTGCGGCATCGGCGTGATCTTGACGGCCAGGACGTGATCTTTCCGGCCCTGCAACGCCGACGTGATGTCGAAAGCGGCCCGGGCGAAGGGGTGCGTCACGGTGCCGACCTCGACGCCGTTCACCCAGGTCGTGGCCTGGTGATTGACGCCGTCGAACTCGAGCCAGACGTGCCGTGAGGCATCGAAACCGTGCGGGAGGCTGAACGGCCGGCGGTACCACCACTCGTGCCGCGACAGCGCCTCCGGGATGCGCATGTTCTCGAAGCCGCCGACCGGGTCGGGCAGGTGTCCCTGCTCGACCAGGCTGGTCAGCACCGTTCCGGGCACGGTCGCCGGCAGCCAGTCGCGGGTGTCCACGCCGGCGCCGGTCGGCGGCGCGCCGACGAAGTCGTCCAGGGTCAGCGACCAGCCGGACTCCAGCGGCACCGTGCCGTCGTCGGCCACCGTCAGCGCGGGCGCCGGCCGGGTGTTGCCACCCTCCCAACTTGTCCAGCCCTTGGCGACCGGGCGCGGTGTGGTCGCGGTGCCGTAGACCTGGAAGCCGTTGAGGCCGACCGGGTTGCTGTTGGTTCGCTTGGTCACGCTCAGTCGCACCCAGCGCGCGGTGACCGGCTGATCCAGCTTGATCGCGACGGTGCCTCCGGCACCGTCCGTCACGTTCTGGACCGACTTCCAGTTCCGGCCGTCCGTCGAGACGTCCAGGGTGTACGCGACGGCCGCGCTGGACCGGATCTCGTCGCCGTCGGTGTTGCCGAAGTTGCCGTCGAACGGCGGGTCGGCCGCGGTCGCCTCGAACACCAGGGTCACGGCCTCGACCCGGCACTGCGCCTGCAGGTCGACCGAGATCCACTGCGGATCCCCGGCCGCCGCGCGCCAGCCGCTGCCCTTGACACCCACCTGGGCGAGCCGGTCGACCGCGAACGTGCCCGGGGTCGGCGCGTAGTCGGTCGAGGAGACCGCGATCGGGCGGTAGAGCGCCAGGTCGGTCTGGTTCGGATCAGTCGGGGTGGTCCCCGGTGCAGCGGCCTGCGCGGCACCGTCGGGAAGGACGGCGCTCGCGCCGATCGACGCCAGGAGCGTGGCTCCGGCGGAGAGGAAGGTCCGGCGGGAAACGGGCATCCATACCTCCAAACAACGCCCGGCCGCGCCGGGCATGACAACGTTGTCAGGCTGCGCGTCCGATCCAAGCGTGTCAAGACTTGAATAAAGCCGACATCATCCGGCAACATTCGGCCGCCGAGTACCCGCCAGCCATACTGGGCGCATGGGTCGTCGGTGGTTCCACTCGCGCTGGTCAGCTCTCGTGATCGGCCTGGCCGCCGGAGCGATAGTGGGCTTCGCGGTCTACTGGGGAAGCCGGTTGCACGACGCGGGGCTCTACACGTTGTGCGGCACCGTGGCCGGAGGCATTGCGGCGCTGGTCTTCTGGGGATTCGCGCGCCGGGCCCGGCTCACCGAACTGAAGCTCTCGATCCCCTACCTCACCGACGTCACCTTCGCCGTCACCCCGACCAACGAGGCCGTGGCCTGGCAACTCTTCGTCCAGTCGGCGACCCGCATCTCCGCCCAGCCCATGACCGAAGGCACCGGCATCGTCCGCGAGTCGCTCGACTCCTCTACGAGCTGTTCCGGTCCGTACGCGAGATCCTGCTCAACGCCCGGCCGACCGCCCGCGGTGGCAGCGGCCTCCAGACCGTCGAAGACCTGGCGATCGGCATGCTGAGCGTCCAGATGCGCCCGTTCATGGCGAAGTGGCACGCCCTGCTGTCCGAATGGGAGAAGGCCAACCCGGGCGTCCCCGAGTCGAAGTGGCCGCAAAACCAGGAGTGCCGCGAGCAGCTCGAAGAGATGCGCCAGGGCATGCTCGAATACATCCGCGGACTGGGCCAGCTGGCCGGCGCCCACAACGTCGAAGCCCTGCTCGGCGACAAGCCCACCGGTTGACGCCCGGCCCGTCGGGGCTGAGCCACGTCGTGGTGTCGGCCGCCTCGGCGGCGTCCGGCTGGGTGGAACGCGAGATCGAGATGGCCGAGCGGGTCACGGTAACCGTCGACGGCTACCGCGCGGCGAAGCCCTAGAGACCGCGGCGCAGGGCGACCACCGCGATGTCGTCGGCCTGCTGGCCGGGACCGGGCAGCACGCGGACCAGGCGCCGGGTGAAGGCGTCCAGGTCAAGGTCGACGTCGGTGGCGGCCTTCGCCAGCAGACCCAGGCCCACGTCGATGTCGGCGTCGCGGCGCTCGACCAGGCCATCGGTGTAGAGCACGAGCGTGCCGCCGCGGGGCAGGAGGAATTCGGCCTCGGCCGGTCGGGGGGCGTTGATGCCGAGCAGCGGACCGTGGGCCTCGACGAAGCGGACCCCCTCGTCGGTGCGCAGCAGCGGTGGCAGGTGGCCGGCGCTCGCCAGCCGGATCACGCCGGTCGCCGGGTCGAGGGTGAGCAGGCACAACGTGGCCGAGTCGTTGGGCAACACGGTCCGCATGAAGCGGTTGACCAGCTCGAGCACGGTGGCCGGCGAGTGGCCCTCGACCGCGTACGCCCGGACGGCGTGCCGCACCTCGGCCATCACCGTGGCCGCGTGCAACGAGTGGCCGGCCACGTCACCGATCGCGACCAGCAGGCGACCGTCCAACATGGTCAGCTCGTAGAAGTCGCCGCCGACCTCGGTCTGGGCGCCGGCCGGCTCGTAGCGGACGGCCAGGTCGAGGCCGGGCACGTCGGGCAGCTGGGTCTGCAGCAGGCTCCGCTGCAACGTGACCGCGATCCGGTGCTCCTCGTCGTACGACCGCTGGGCCTCGACCGCGGCCGCGACCGCCTGCGACAACTGCCGCAGCACCGGGAAGCCCGGGGTCTGCGAGCTGCTCGGCACGGCCACGTAGACCGGCGGCCGGTCGGGGCGCAGCCGGGCCGCGGCCACCGTGACCGACTCGTCCGGCGGCCAGTCGACGACATCCCAGTCGGACGGGTCGTCGGTGCGTACCACCGAGCCGACCGCGACGCCGGAGGGCGGCGGTGCCCACTGGCTGATCGTCGGCGGCGAGCCGAGGGCGACCAGGCTCTGCCCGTCCACACCCTCGGCCAGCACCACCGCCGGGCCGCCGAAGATCTTGTAGGCGCCGTCGACGGCCGCCGCGAGCAGGCCCTCGATGGTGGACGCCGAGTTGATCGCCAGCGTGGTCTCGGCCAGCTGAACCAGGCGGGCGGCCAGCGACTCGGCCCGCTGCCGGGCCGAGTAGTAGCGCAGCACGGCCTGGGCGGTCGCGATCAGTTCTTCCGGTTCGATCGGTTCGACCAGGTACGCGTCGGCGCCCCGGTTCAGCCCCTGCGTACGGTCGACCACGTCGACGGCGTGGGCCGAGACGTGGATGACGGGTAGTACGCCGTACGCCGGATCGCCCTTGATCCTCTCGCAGACCTCGAACCCGCTCATGTCGGGCAGCTTGACGTCGAGGACCACCAGGTCGACCCCGGAGCCGGGCAGCATCGCGAGCGCCTGCCCGCCGGTCTCCGCCTCGCGCACCGTGAAGCCGGCCCGGGTCAGCCAGCTGACCAGCAGATATCGCTTGGTCGCGCTGTCGTCGACGACGAGGATCGTGGCCGGGTTCATGACAGCGGCAGCCGGACCGTGAACGTGCTGCCCTCACCCACCGTCGACTCGACCCGCAGCGCGCCTCCGAGCAGCCCGGCCAGCCGCCGGGCATAGGGCAGGCCGAGCCCGGTGCCCCGGCCGTTGAGCGCCTGGCTGCCCGGCACCTGGTAGAACTCCTCGAAGATCCGCTCGTGCAGCTCGGACGAGATGCCCGTGCCGGTGTCGGCCACCACGAACTCGACGTCGTCGCCGACCGCCCGCGCGCTGAGCCGCACCGACCCGGCCGCGGTGAACTTGAGCGCGTTGGTGAGCAGGTTGCGCAGGATCTGGGCCAGCAGCACCTCGTCCGAACGCAGCGTCGTCACCGCCGGCTCCTCGATGATCAGCTCGACCTCGGGCCGGGTGACCAGCGGCCGCAGCGTGCCCCGAAGCTGGCCGAAGACCGCCTTGAGGTCGACGGCGGCCCAGTTCGGCTCGATCCGGCCGGCCTCCGCCTTGGCCAGGTCGAGCAGGTCGTTGACCAGCGACAGCAGATCGGTGGCCGAGCCCCGGATCAACTCGACCTGGCGGCGCTGCTCCTCGGTCAGCGAATCGGACGACGGGTCGGTGAGCAGCCGGCCCAGCCCGATGATCGCGGTGACCGGGGCCCGCAGCTCGTGGCTCACGTTGGCCAGGAACCGGGTCTTCGCCTCGCTGGCCGCCCGCAGCTGCACCGACTTCTCATCCAGCTCGGCGTAGAGCGCGACCACGCCGCGGTTGGTCTCCTCCAGCTCCTCGGAGAGCTGGTTGTAGAGCGCCATCACGCCGTGGTTGGTCTCCTCCAGCTCGGCGTTGAGCCGGGCCAGGTCGTCGCGCTGTCGCCGTACCTCGTCGAGGGCCGCGATGAGCTGCTGGTTCTGCACGTTGAGTTCGTCCAGGGGGGTGCCCGGGACGTGTGCGGCCAGGCCTTCGCGGATGTCGTCCATGCGCTCGGGAGTCAGCTTCGGGGCGGACGCCGGCAGCCGTCGCACCATCCGTACGACCGTACCGGTTTCCTCATCGCCGACCTCCATCGTGTCGACCAGACGGCCGACCTGCCCGAGGTGCGGCGCCAGCCGGGCTGCGTCGCCCGGCACCGGATTGCGCACCGCCACCTCGAGAACGGGTACCCCGTTCGACGCGATCGTGAACGCGACCTCGGCCTCACGGCTCTCGGCCAGCATCACCCGGCCGACCTCGCTGATGGCGGTGGCCAACCGGGTCTGGTCCTGGACCTCCAGGCCGACCAGCCGAGCCACCTCGCGGCCGAGCTGTCGCACCACGAAGACGTCCTGCTCGATCCGCAGGCGCATCTTCATGAGCGGCTCGGACCGGGTCATGGCAACCGGGCCACTAAGACGCCGGCGTCGTCGCGCCGGGTGCCGGCGTCGCGCAGTACGGTCGCCGCGATCACGATCGGCGGGTGGCTGAGCAGGCCCGGGTAGTCGGCCGGGTTCCACCGGTCGACGACCCCGTCGCTGTGCATCAGCAGGACGGCACCGGGAGCCAAGGGGTAGTCGTATTCCCGGATCTGGCGGCGCTGGTGCCCGGCGATGCCGGGCAGCGAGACCAGGCCGCGGCGGGTGCCGTCGGCCCCGAACAGGGTGCCGGAGATGTTGCCCAGGCCGGCATAGCGGAGCACGCCCGCGTCCGCGTCGAGCTCGGCCACCGCCAGCGCCGCCCCGCGAGTGTGGTTGAGCTTGCGGTGCAGCACTTCCACGACCGCGGCCGGAGGGCCCGCGGGGGCGTCGGCGAACGCGTGTACCGCCGCGTGGGCCGCGGCCGCCGCGGGGCCGCCGTGCCCGAGCCCGTCGCACATCAGGACCTGGTGCCGGCCCTGCGCCTCGCGCACGGCGAAGGCGTCGCCGCTGGCCGGCTCGCCGGTCATCGGGCGGGTCAAACCCGAGGCCCAGGCGGGCTCGGGCGCGGCGGACGGCCAGACCTGGGCGACCAGAACGGTTCCCTTGCCGGGTACGGAGTGCAGGTCGGACCAGTCGGACTGCCGGACGATCGCGCCGAGGCCGATGCCGAGCGTGCCGGAGGTGGAGTGCCCGTCGCCGATCGCGTGCGCGACGTCGGCCATCCCGGGCCCGCCGTCGAGCGCCACGATCTCGACCCCGGCCTGCTCGCGTGTGCGCACGGCGCGGATCAGCAGCATCCCCTGGTCGGCGTGCTTGACCAGGTTGCCGGCCGCCTCGGCGGTCACGATCGCCAGGTCGGCGACCCGGCGGTCGGGCATGCCCAGCTCGATCGCGAGCCGCTCGGCCGCCCGGCGCACCGAGGATGCGGTCGCGGTGGCTTCCACCCGGGACCAGAGTCCTGCCTCGAGGAGACCCTCGGGTAGTGCCACCGTGCCTCCGCTCATCGACACCACTTGATCACGGTGATGCTGGTTCCCTGACCGACTGTCGTATCGATGTCGAACTCGTCGACCAGGCGGCGGGCGCCGCTGAGGCCGAGCCCGAGACCGCCGCCGGTGGTGTAGCCGTCGGTGAACGCGAGATCGAGGTCGGCAATGCCCGGTCCGTCGTCGGAGAAAACTATGCGGATGCCCTGGCGTCGGCCGTTGTCGACCCGGCTGACCTCGACCGTGCCTCCGCCACCGTAGACCAGGGTGTTGCGGGCCAGCTCACTGGCCGCGGTGACCAGCTTGGTCTGGTCGACCAGGGAGAGCTTCACCGCCACCGCCTCGGTACGCACGAGCTGGCGTACGCGGACGACGTCCTGGTCGGTGGTGACCTCGAGGCGGCCGGCCTGGTCGCTCACGAGGCGGGCACCACGGACGTTTCGGCCTCGTCGTCGCCTTCGTCGCCCTCGTCGCCCAGGTCGACGACCGGCGCCTCCCGGGCGAGCAACTGCATGCCCAGCTCGACGTTGAGCGCCGTGCGGATGCCGGGCAGCGAGAGGCCGAGCTCGACCAGCGTGATCGCCACCGCCGGGCGCATGCCGACGACGACCGTCTCGGCGTCGAGCACCCGGGATATCGAGGCGATGGTGGCCAGCGTGCGGCCGACGAAGGAGTCGACGATGTCGAGCGCGCTGATATCGATGATCACGCCGTGGGTGCTGGTCGTGACGATCCGCTCGGCGAGGTCTTCCTGCAGCTGGAGGGCGACCTGATCCTCCATGTCGATCTGGATGGAGACCAGGAGCAGGTCGCCGATCTTGAGGATCGGTACCCGGTCCACGTCAGCGCTCCCGCCGGGTACGGCTGATCACATAGCGCAGGGCGTCGGCCAGCGAGGCCTTGGTCGCGATGTCGCCGAACTCGATGCCGAGGGCGACGATCGTCTGGGCGATCTGCGGGCGGATGCCGGAGATGATGCAGTCGGCGCCCATCAGGCGGGCCGCCACCACGGTCTTGAGGATGTGCTGGGCGACCTGGGTGTCGACGGCCGGAACACCGGTGATGTCGATGATCGCGTACGGCGAGCTGGTGTCGACCAGGGTCTGCAGCAGACGCTCCATGACGACCTGGGCCCGGGCCGAGTCGAGCGTGCCGACCAGCGGCACCGCGACCACGCCCTCCCACAGTTTGACCACCGGCGTGGAGAGCTCGAGCAGCTGCTCGGCCTGGTCGGCGATCAGCTCCTCACGGGCCTTCACATAGCTGTCGAAGGTGAACAGCGCGGCCGCGTCGATGAACTCGGAGAAGCTCACGTAGTCACGCAGCGTGTCGAAGGTGCCGCCCTGATCGACCACGCTGAGTAGGGCGTGTTTGAAGGCGAAGACGCTGACCGCGGTCTCGGTGGCCGTGAAACCCTGCCGGGCCCGGCTCGCCGACAGGTCGCCGAGTTGAGCGCGCAGCTCGACCGCCGAGTCGTCGGTCAGCGACTGCGCGCCGCCGATCAACGCCTGGTGGAAGGCTTTACGCAGCTCAGAGGTCTGTCGCTTCAGCTCGGCCTGGCTCAGTCGGCCGCGCAGGGTGCGTGCGACCTGCTCGGTCCATGCGGCGACCAAAGCATCCTGATGTTCGTCGAGCAGAACGGCGAAGCGATCGACCCCATCCGCACTCAGCGCCACTGCACTCTCCCTGGCTCGTTCACGTGCGCGGACTTTACCACCGGGAGCGTCATTACTTGCTGTGGGCCAAGTAAATGCCGAGGGCCGCCCCGTCATGCGCTCGCGGCCCCATCTGGAGTACCGTTCACCACATACCTGGAGGTCCTGAATGTCCCTGACGGTACAAACGGAACAGCGCGGCGCAATGGTCGTCGTGGCGGTCGCGGGCGAGCTCGACATGGCCACCGCCCCGCAGCTGCAGGACCAGATCAGCGATCTGCTGGAGAAAGGTCGCACCCGGCTGGTCTTCGACCTCGCCGAGGTGTCGTTCTGCGACTCCACCGGGCTGTCGGTCTTCGTTCGGGCGAAAAACAGCACCGACGACGCCGGCGGCACGGTTCGACTGGCCGCCCCGCAGCGCGGCGTGCTGCGCATCCTCGAGGTGAGCGGCCTGGTCGAGGTCCTGCACACCTACCCCACGGTCGACGAGGCAGTGGCGGCGGAAGAACCCGCACTGGACTGATCTTTCCAGCTTGGGCCGGTCGGCGTAGTTTGTCGCCGACCGGTGGCGGGCACCTGCTGCCGGACGAAACGGACGGACCCCTCGGCCAAACGCAGGAGTGCTCGTGAACAAGATGGTCCAAGGCTTCAAAGACTTCATCATGCGGGGCAACGTCGTCGACCTCGCGGTCGGCATCGTGATCGGTGCCGCGTTCACCACCGTGGTCACAGCCTTCACCAAGGGCTTCATCCAGCCCCTCATCCAGCTGATGGGCGGCGGCAAGGGCGTCCACCCGGGCACCTGGCACGTTCGCAACGTGGAATTCGACTACTCGAGCTTCCTCAACTCGATCATCACGTTCCTGATCACCGCCGCGGTGCTCTACTTCCTGGTCGTCTACCCGCTCAACATGCTGGCCGAGCGCCGCCGCCGCGGCGAGGAGCCGCCGCCGGCCGCCCCGAGCGAGGAGATCGTGCTGCTCACCCAGATCCGCGACGCCCTGGTCGCCGGCCGCGCCTCGTCCGCGACCCACCGCGAGGCGCGGGGCGGCAACGAGGAGCCCCCGCGCTACCGGTGACGCCCGTCCGACCACCCCTGATCTGACCAAGGGCGAGCTTCCAGACACGCTGCGAAAAAGATCATCCGTCCCGGCGCCGTTCGAACAAATGTTCGATACAGTGCCGGGATGGAACAGCGAAAACACTGGTGGAACGGCAAATGGGGTCGCATCGCGCGCAAGGATGTCTACCTACGGGTGAGCGGCGACCAGTGGTATGTCGAGCAGCGGGCCGGAGGTGCCGACGGGGTGTCGCACTTCTTCGAGTACGACAGCGAGGAGTCCGCCCTCGACACGGTCCGGGCCATGCTCTCCGGCCCGGACGAGTGGCGTGAGCTGTCGGTCCGCCCGCCGGCCCGCTGAAAAAAAAGTCCCTCCGCACCATCCCCGGCCCGCGTTCCGCGGCCTGTGACGCCCCGCCGCCTGTTCTCCAGCCGGCGCGCCGCCCAGCCTGCGACGCGGAAGCTTCCCCGCCGGGCCCTCCCGGGCCTCCGAGCCGCCGCGACCCGCCGAGCCGCCAGTCCCTGAGCCGCCGGGCCTGAGCCGCCGCGAGCCTGAGCCGCCGCAGCCCTCAGCCGCCGCAGCCCTCAGCCGCCGCAGCCCTCAGCCGCCGCAGCCCAGGCCTTGGGAAACCGCCGCGACTTCCGCGCTCCGCCGAACTTCCGCCAGCCCGCCGGAATCCCCGGTCAGGCCGCCTGGCGCTCGTCGTGCTCCGCGGTGAGCGGACCGCCCGGCAAAAGCCGCAGCCCCGGCCGCATCGGCGCCGTCACCTCTTCGTCCTCCTCGTCGGCGAAGCTCGCGCGCCACCCCGACCCGGCGTCGACCCGCTGCCCCGGCGGCGCGGCGAATCCGCCCGGCACCTTCGACAGGGTCACCACCAGCAGATATCCGAGGATCACGAAGCCGTGGCTGATCAGCCGCGTGCCGTCGACCCGGCCGCCGGTGAGGTCGTTGAGCGAGAGCAGCAGAAGCATCCCGACGAACGCGGTCAGCATCGGCACCAGCCCGCTCGGCCGGGTGCGGCGCAGCGCGATGAAGAGGTAGCCGGCCCCGATCGAGACGTTCCAGGCCGCCGACTCGTTCCAGAGGTGCCCGGGCGTGGCGTCGAGCCCGGTGTGCACGTGGGCCCCGGTCACCCCGCCGCCGATCTGGGCGAGGCCGAGGATGAGCTGCACCGCGCCGACCGCGGCGAGCGCCAGGAAGAGCAGCGTGGGCCAGGGGACGCGCCGCCAGGCCGGCCCGGCGAGCCGGGCGACCAGAGAGGGCTGGGCGGGCAGCGAGGGCTGGGCAGGCAGCGAGGGCTGCGCGACCAGAGAGGGCTGAGTGGGCAACGAGGCCAGGATGCGGTCACCCAGATCGGGCACCGGCACCCCCGTACGCGTCAGCCGGTTGACCAGCGCGGCCTGCTCGAACCACGCCCGGCACCCGGCGCATCCGGCCAGGTGCTCTTCGACCAGCGCCCGCTCTGCCGGGTCGTCCTCGCCGTCCAGCTGCGCAGACAGCATCTCCCGCCACCGCTCACAAGCCATGAACCCATAGTCGCGCGAAAGAGTGGAAAGGTTCCCGGTCGAGTCTGCTTCAGCGCAGGCCGGGCGGCCCGGGAACCGTCGGGCGGCCGCCGCTGCCGCCGAGCAGCCGCTTGCGCTCCCGGAAAGCACGCAGGTTGGCCGTGTTTCCGCAGGTGCTGACGTCGTGCCAGACGCCGCTGTTGTTGCGCGAGGTGTCGAAGAACGCTGCCCGGCAGTCGGCGTTGTGGCAGAGCTTGAGGCGCGGCCACAACCCGGCCTGCTGGGCGAGCAGGGCCTCGGCCCACAGCGCCGACGCCAGCCAGCGGGTGCCGCGGCCGGTCGGGACCATGCGCACCCAGCCGTCGGCGTCGGGCACCAGGCTCACCGGGACGTCGGCCGGCGGCAGCGCGCCGTCGGGCTCCGGGTTGGCCCCGGCCAGGATCACGTTTTCGAACGTGATGCGCAGCCGGCGCATGGCCCGCAGGTCGGCGGTCGAGATCAGCAGGATCGGCGCCGGCAGGCCGGAGGCCCGGGACCAGGTGGCGAGCGCCTCGGTCAGCCAGATCTGCGCGTCATCGGCCATGGTCAGGAGATCGGCACCGTAGGACATGGTCGCCCGGGTGTTGATCAGCTCCTGAACGAGCGCGAGACCGGCCGGGGCTTCGCGGACCCCGTGCCGCGCACTGGCCTTCCATGACATAGCCGAAGCCTACTTGATTCTTTTTCATGACACTGCCCACCTCCCCATCCGTTCGGGCGACCGCTGTGGACAGCGATCACTACGGAACGCCTAGGCGGTGATTACGACAAATCGCTGGACCCATCGGTCCAGTGGTCGTAGGTGACGAAGTGACGGCAAAAGGCGGACCTATGGCCATAGTGAGACTTTTTCGGCAATGATCGGGGTGTGACCAGGGAGGCGATCCGATGCGCAAGGTTCTGACGTTCGTTCTGACGGCCGGCACCGCGCTCACCCTCGCCGCCGGGTGCTCCCACGACACCGGCACCTCCAGCGCGCAGGCCCCGGGCGTACCCTCCTCGGCCCCCAGCGGGCCCGCCTCGCCCTCGGTTTCCCCGTCGGCATCGCCGACGCCGACCTCCACACCGACCAAGCCACCCGCGCCCAGGAAGTTGAAGGTCGGCGCCAAGGGCGCCGAGGTGGTGGCGCTGCAGAAGCGGCTCACCGAGCTGGGCTATTGGAACGGCAAGGCCGACGGCCACTTCGGCGGCACCACCCAGCAGGCGGTCTTCGCGCTGCAGAAGGCGGCCGGCATCGGCCGCGACGGCACGGTCGGCCCCCAGACCCGCAAGGCGCTCGCCGCCGGCGTGCGGCCGACCGCCAGGTCGAAGGCGAGCAGCGGCTACCTGGTCGAGATCAACCTCAAGAAGCAGCTGCTGATGTTCGTCAAGAACGGCGCGGTGGTGGCCACCCTCAACACGTCGACCGGATCCAACCAGCACTACGTCTATCAGGGGCAGACCAATCTGGCCGACACCCCGACCGGCCACTTCAAGGTCGGCCGGCAGATCGACGGCATGCGGCACGGCCCGCTCGGCGACCTGTTCCGCCCGAAATACTTCAACGGCGGCATCGCCGTGCACGGGTCGCCGAGCATCCCGCCCTACCCGGCCTCGCACGGCTGCGCCCGGGTGTCCGACGCGGCCATCAACTGGATCTGGTCGACCGGCAAGATCCCGCTGAAGACCAAGGTCTGGGTGTATTAAGAGCTAGCCGTCGATCCGGGTGATGTTGCGGATCTTGTTGGAGGCGTCCAGGGCCGCCACCTTGTACGCCTCGGACAGCGTCGGATAGTTGAAGACCGCGTCGACCAGGTAGTCGACCGTGCCGCCGCAGCCCATCACCGCCTGCCCGATGTGGACGATCTCGGTCGCGCCGGTGCCGAAGACGTGCACCCCGAGCAGCTTGCCGTCGCTCGGCGAGACCAGCAGCTTGAGCATGCCGTAGGAGTCGCCGACGATCTGGCCGCGGGCCAGCTCGCGATAGCGGGCGATGCCGACCTCGAACGGGGTCGCGGAGTCGGTCAGCTCGTCCTCGGTCTGCCCGACGAAGCTGATCTCGGGAATCGTGTAGATGCCGATCGGCTGGAGCTTGTTCATCTCGCGCACCGGCTCGTCGCAGGCGTGATGCGCGGCCAGGCGGCCCTGCTCCATCGAGGTCGAGGCGAGCGCCGGGAAACCGATCACGTCGCCGACCGCGTAGATGTTGTCGACCGCGGTGCGGTAGTTGGAGTCGACCTCGATGCGGCCGCGGCGGTCGGCGGCGAGCCCGGCCGCCCCGAGGTCGAGGTCGTCGGTCTGGCCCTGCCGCCCGGCGGAATACATCACGGTGTCGGCGACGATCTTCTTGCCGCTCTTGAGGATGCAGAGCGCGGCGGTCTGGTGCCGCTCGACCGCCTCGACCTCCTCACCGAACCGGAACGTGACGCTGAGGTCACGCAGGTGGTATTTCAGCGACTCGACGATCTCCTCGTCGCAGAAGTCGAGCATCCTCTCCCGGCGCTCGACCACGGTGACCTTGGTGCCGAGGGCGGCGAACATCGACGCGTACTCCATGCCGATGACGCCGGCGCCGACCACGACCATGCTGCGCGGCACCGCCTGCAGGTTGATCACGCCGTCCGAGTCGACGATCGTGCGGTCGTCGAAGTCGACGCTGTCCGGCCGGGCCGGCCGCGTGCCCGCCGCGATGATGACCTTGTCGGCGGTGACCTTGGACTCGCGGCCGCTGCCCGCGTCGACCCAGATCGAGTGCGCGTCGGCGAACCGCCCGGTCCCGGTCACCATGGCGATGTGGTTGCGGGCGAGCTGGTTGCGGATGACGTCGGTCTGCCGGGCGATCACGTGCTGGGTGCGGGCGGCCAGGTCGCTGACCGTGATCTCGTCCTTGACCCGGTAGCTCGAGCCGTAGAGGTCGCGCTGGCTGAGGCCGGTCAGATAGAGAACAGCCTCGCGCAGGGTCTTGGACGGCACCGTCCCCGTGTTGATGCAGACCCCGCCGATCATGTCGCGACGGTCGATGATGCCCACACGACGGCCCAGCTTGGACGCCGCGATCGCGGCCTTCTGCCCGCTCGGACCCGAACCCAGAACCAACAGGTCGTAGTCATACACGTCGTCAGCCTCGCAGCCGGGCCGTTCCCCGGTCTATGGCCGTCATGATGTTTTTCCGCAGCGTTCGTGGGGCGGACGTCGCCGCCCGCCCCACGACAGCGCAGCTCAGTTGTCCTGCAAAGCGATCTTGACGGTCGGCGGGTCAGCCGGATTGACCCGCACGTTGGTCGCGGTGGCGAAGTCGACTCCGCCGTACCAGCCGTTCACGAACGCGCTGCCGGCGTAATACCGCAGGCGCACCGGCTGGGCGGCCACCCCGTCGAGGGTGCTCTGGTAGCTCACTTCCTTGACGAAGTCACCGGTCCGCGCGTTGAAGACGTCGACGGTCAGGTAACCGCTGTACGGCATGCCGTCCGAGGTCTTCGGCGCGATCGTCAGCCCGGTGCCCAGCTGGTGCAGGCTCGCGTCAGCCACGGTCGGCTGGGCGATGCCGGCCTGTACGGGCGTGGCCGCCTTACGGTCGGCCGCGTTGCCCGACCAGATCGCCCCATAGGTGTCAGTGCTGTCGTAGCTTCCGAACCGAACCGGCCACGCGTACGGCCCGAGGTTCGAGATCGTGTACGTCTGGTCGGACCAGCCGCCGCACCGCGGGTCGAGCTGGGTGGTTCCCTGGCCGGGACGGACCGGCAGCACCGAGGCGCATTCGTTCCACAGCACCTCGCCGGTGTCCGCGTCCCGGATCGTCCCCGTGATCGACGCGGCCGGGTCGAGGTCGACGACCGGCGCCGCGGCCGACTGCCCGGCCACCACGTCGAGCTGCTTGGCCTTGGACTGGATGCCGGTGCCGCCCTTGGCGCCGACCCACTGGATGCCGTGGGTGCCGTCCTCCGGCAGCGCCAGCAGGTCGTACGACCCGGCCGCCAGCTGGCCGATCGTGACCGTACCGTCGGCGGCGCTGTAGTTCGGGTCGCCGTACTGGCACATGTCGCTCTCGAACGAGCCGAAGACGGTCGGGAGCGCCACGACGCAAACGCCCGGGACCGGATCCCCGGTCGCCTTGTCGACGACCTTGGTGGTGACCGCGGCGGTCGCCTTCACCGACACCGCGACCTTGGCCAGCACGCCGAACTTCACCGTCACGCTGGCGGTGGTGCTCGCGTGCAGGCCGTCCGGTGACGTGATGTAGAGCGTCTGGGCGCCGTCCTGCACGTTCGGCAGCGAGAACACGCCGCCCGTCCCGCCGCACACGCCTCCGAATCCGCCCTGGTACTGGCTGACGCAGACGTCGTCGACCGGCGCGCCGGTGTCGGCGTCGGTGACCGTGAGCTGCACGCCGGTCGGCGAGATCAGCGAGTCGTCGACCTCGGTCGCCGCTCCGCCGGTCACGTCGACGACGGAAGCGGTCGAGTATGTGAGCTTCTGATGGGCCCACTGCGAGTGGAGTGTGGAGCCGAAGGTCGGCAGGACGAACTGGACCTTGTACTGACCGGGCGCGATCGCGGCGAAGGTGTAGTCGCCGTCGGCGTCACTGGTCGCCTGGCCGGCGCTGCCCCCGGCCGTGGTCCAGAGGTTCACCGTGACCTTGCCGCCGCCGGCCTGCGTGAACCGGCCCGTGATCGAGCCGGTGGCCGGGTCGTCGGCGTGCGCCGCACCCGGCAGCATCGCCCCCGCCACCAATCCCGCGGCCATGACCGCGAAACCGCGGCCCCACCTGCTTGTTCCCATATGTCCCGTCCCCGGAGTCTGGATCTTGCCGCGAGATTCTGGCACGCGGTCCCGGCCCCGCGCCGCCCCGGTTGATCGAGATTGATCAAGACAGCGGGACGGGGCACCAAAGATGATCACCGATGACTACGATCGCACCGCCCACCCCTATCGAAGGGACCTCAGTGAGAGTCGCAACTCCACGGTGGATCGCGGCCGTCGCCCTCCTCACCACGGCGGCATCCACCGTCGTGGGCGCCGTGCCCGCCTCCGCCGACACCGCGGGACCGCACTACGACGTCGAATCCTCGTTCAACGCGTACACCGACTCGGCCACCCCCGACGACACCACGTACTTCCCGAGCGGCGGCCTGGCCCCGGTCGGCACGTCGGTCGACGAGAACGGCGTCACCCACACGTCACGGGCGTACGCCGGCTTCGACATCGGCGGCATGAACGACTCCCGCCTCCAGCAGGCAGTTGTCACGCTGCCCGACGAACTCGGCGCGGACTGCACGGTCGCCCGCGACCTCACCGTGCGCCGGACGGCCGCGTTCGACGGCAACAGCTGGGCCAATCCGCCGGCCACCCAGGGCGCCGCGGTGGCGGTCACCCCGGCCGACGGGTGCGCGGTCACGCCGACCGCCGACGTCACCACGATGCTCGACCGTGCCCTCACCAAGCACGAGACGACGCTCTGGATCGAGATCCGGGTGCCGCAGCGGCACGAGACCAACAAACGCTTCGCGCGAACGCTCAGCTTCAATGACGTACGGCTGCAGGTGACGCTCACCAACCAGGCGCCGGACAAGCCGACCAAGCTGGGCGTGAACAACTCCGACCAGCCGTGCACGGACGACTTCGCCACCAACTCCGACTTCGGCGTCTTCGCCAACATGTCCGACAAGGACCGCAACCCGGGCGACGTGCTGACCCCGCAGATGGAGATGTGGCCGACCTCCGACCCGAGCGCGGTGACCCCGGTCGACGCGAGCATCCAGTCCGGCTTCGACGGCCTGTTCGGCAGCGGCTACATCCACGGCCGGACGCTGCCCGACGGCCGGTACGGCTGGCACGGGCGGACGTACGACCAGCGGGCGTACGGCCCGTGGAGCGACGCCTGCTACTTCACGATCGACCACGTCGCGCCCGCGACCGCGCCGACCGTCGCCTCGCCGGACTACCCGGAGAACTCGCCCACCCCGGTCGGCGGCTCGCTCGACAGCGGCACGTTCCTGTTCACCGCGAACGGCTCGGCCGACGTGGTCGCCTTCGCGTACGGCATGGACGGCTTCGAGTCGGCCCGCACCGACGCCGACCAGCCGGGCGGCGCCGCCTCGGTGAGCTGGTACCCCACCTCGTCCGGCCACCACACCCTGACCGTGTGGAGCCTGGACGCCGCCGGCAACCGCTCGAACCCGCGTAACTACGCCATCAACGTGGCGTGATCCTTCGGCGAGCGGGAAACGCAGGTTTCCCGCTCGCCCCACCAACGCGGGAGTCGCGCTACGGCCCGGAAGGGCCGGTGCGCCGCGGTGCGCCCGGAACGATCCGGGTGCCGGCGGGAACGGCCCGAAGGCGTACGTCTTGAGGGGTTTGATTTGACGCCGATCGCCTAAGCGTTCCACAGCGTTTGGGTAGCGGCTACAAAGTGACGGTTGCGGGGACATCGGCGCAGATCATCGTGGGAGCATGCGGATCGCACTGGTCACGGAGTCGTTCCTGCCGGATGTGAACGGGGTCGCCAACTCGGTTGTGCGCACGGCCGAGCATCTTGTGCGGCGCGGCCATCAGCCGCTCGTCATCGCGCCTCAGCCGCCGCCGGCGGTTCGGGACGCGCGCGTGGAAGTGCCCTATCCGGTGGTTCGGGTGGCGTCGATGCCGATGCCCGGTTATCCGCAGATTCGGCTCGGCCTGCCGACGCCGACGATTTCCGCCGCGCTGCGGGCGCACGGCACCGAGGTCGTCCACCTGGCCAGCCCGTTCGTGCTCGGCGCGTGGGGAATGATGGCGGCCAGGTCGCAGCAGTTGCCGACCGTCGCGGTCTATCAGACCGATGTCGCGGCCTATGCGCGCGCCTATCGGGTTTCGATGACCGAGGGCGCGGCCTGGCGGTGGATTCGCCGGGTGCACAACCTCGCCTCACGAACCCTGGTGCCGTCCACGGAATCGGCCGCGGCGTTGCACACGCACGGGGTGGAGCGCATTTATCTGTGGCGGCGAGGCGTCGACGACGTTCAATTCCATCCGCGGCATCGAAGTGACGGCATTCGCCGGGCACTGGCGCCGAACGGTGAGGTGCTGGTCGGATTCGTCGGCCGGCTCGCCGTGGAGAAGCAGGTCGACCTCCTGGCGGAGGTCTCCGGCCGGCCGGGGGTCAAGCTGGTCGTGGTCGGCGACGGCCCGGCGGCCGACATGCTCCACAAGGCGTTGCCCAAGGCAACGTTCCTGGGTGTACGCCGCGGGAAACAGTTGGCGCGCATCTATGCGAGCCTCGACGTTTTCGCCCACACCGGCCCGTACGAAACGTTTGGTCAAGCCCTGCAGGAAGCGATGGCGAGCGGCCTCCCGGTCGTCGCGCCGCGCGCCGGCGGCCCGGTCGACCTGGTCGCGGACGGGCGCACCGGTTACCTGGTGCCACCGTTCGAGGCGGCCGGCTTCACCGCGGCGATCGCCGACCTGGTGGCCGACCCGGAGAAACGGGCGACGTTCGGCGCGGCCGGCCGCGTCTCGATCGAGGGCCGCAGCTGGTACGCGGTCGGCGAGGAACTCCTGGGCCACTACCGCGAGGTCATGGACGTCACGGCGGGCAACCGCCCCACGGCGGTGGCTGCGTGAGGATTGTCCGCATCGCCAACTTCGTCACTCCGAAATCCGGCGGTCTCCGCACCGCCCTGAGACATCTCGGCACCGGCTACGAGGCTGCCGGCCACGAGTCGGTCCTGATCGTGCCCGGCCCCGAGGCCTCGGAGGAGCAGACTGCGCAAGGACTCGTGATCACGCTGCCGGGTCCGCGTGTGCCCGGGATGGGTGGCTACCGCATGCTGCTCGGCCGGCGACGGACCTCGGCGCTGCTGCGCGACCTGCGGCCGGACCGGATCGAGGTGTCCGACCGCACCTCCCTGCGCTGGGTCGGTGGCTGGGCCCGGAAGCGGGACGTGCCGTCGATGATGGTCTCGCACGAGAGCCTGGACGGCCTGCTGCGCCTCTTCGGCCCGGCCTGGGGCCGGCGGGTCGCCGACCGGCTGAACGGGCGGACGGCCGACGACTACGACCGGATCGTCTGCACGACCCAGTGGGCGGCGGCCGAGTTCGAACGGATCGGCGCGCCGAACGTCTCCCGCGTACCGCTCGGGGTCGACCTCGAACGGTTCTCGCCGACGCTGCACGACCCGGTGCTCCGGGCCCGGTGGGCGAAGCCGAACGAGATCCTGCTGCTGCACTGCGGGCGGCTGTCGGCCGAGAAGAAGCCGCGGCGCTCGCTCGACGCGGTGGCCGCCCTGCGCCGGGCCGCGGTGCCGGCGCGACTGGTGGTGGCCGGGTCGGGGCCGCTGCTGCCGATGCTGCAGGCCGAGGCCGAGAAGCGCGGGCTGCCGGTCTGCTTCCTGGGATTCCTCGGGGATCCGGCGCTGCTCGGGGCGCTGCTGGCGACCGCCGACGTGGTGATCGCGCCGGGGCCGGTGGAGACGTTCGGGCTGGCCGCCCTGGAGGCGCTGGCCAGCGGTACGCCGGTGGTCGCGAGCGCCGAGAGCGCCCTCTCCGAGGTGATCGGCACGGCTGGGATCGCGGCGCCGGGCGACGGGCCGGCCTACGCCGACGCGGTGCTCGCGCTGATGGAACGGCCGGAGGACCTGCGCCGGCGGGCGGCCCGCGAACAGGCCGAACGCTTCCCGTGGGCGACCGCCGTGGACGGCTTCCTCTCGGCGCACGGGGTCGGCCGCGTACGCCTGGTCGGTTCTGGGTAATCGACCCGCGTGAAAGTACGGTTTGTGGCCGCGCTGACCGGCGTCTTCCTGCTCAGTGGTTGTCAGGGGTGGTTCGGCGGAGCGGCACTGGTCCGGTCCCACGATGATCATCGGGTCCGCGGTGGCGGCGACGTCTCCTCGTTCGCCCTGGTCAACGGGGCCGACGTGGTCCGCGTACGCCTGGGCGATCTGGGCGGCGACCGCTACGAGGTGTCCACTCCCGACGGCGCCAAGGTCGTGCCCGCGGTCGACGTCGACGGCCACGAGGTGATCGCCGGCCTGCACGCGACCGACGGCGCCGGGCCCGCGCTGGTCACGGTCGTGCTCAGCTCGAAGGTGCACTGGAACGTGCGGCTGTCGGGCGGGGCCAACGACGAGTCGGTCGACCTGACCGGCGGCCCTGGCGGCGACGTCGACTTCAGCGCCGGCACCTCGCGCGCCGCGGTGGCCCTCCCGGCCGCCAAAGGTACGCAGCGGGTCGTGCTCGGCGGCGGAGCGGCGCAGTTCGACGTCCGGCTCGCCGGTGACGCCCCGGTGCGGGTCGCGGCGAGGGGTGGCGCGGGCAGCGTGACGATCGACGGCGAGACCCACTCGGGCGTCGCCGGAGGCTCGGTCTGGACCCCGGACGGCTGGTCAGCGGCAACCGACCGCTACGACATCGACGCGACCTCGGGCGTCTCGACGCTGGCCGTCTCGCGCGTGTAGCGGATGCGGTAGGCCGCGACACCGGCCGCCAGCAGCTCGGACCGGATCTCGGCGTTCGGATTGGCGAGCACCAGCGTCACCCGGTGATCGTCGGCCACCCCGCACAGCGCGGCCAGCGTGCCCAGGTTGATCGCGTCGAGGGTGCCGACGTCGCCGAGCTCGACGATCAGCTTCTGCGGCCGCACCTTACGCACGGCGTGGATGAGAAGCTGACGGAACGGGAGGGCGCGGTCGGCGTCCATCACGCCGTGCGGCTGGATGACGAGACTGCCGTCGGGCTCACTGCGGGTATCGACGTCGGACATCGGTCCGCCTTCCGTCAACCTGTTGTTGGCCGGGCCGTAGCCGTTCCTTTTCCGGGGGCGCCAGAGTATTCGCCGACCGTGTCCGCGTCGATCTCCGGACGCGTCGTCATGCACCAGCTGAAGAAAGTTTCTCAAAGGTTTCGCGCTGCTCGGTCCGGCCGCTATAACACCCGGCTTGCCCTTCCAGCTACGGGAAGGGCTTGACTGGACGCATGACACAGGGAGTCGCGATCGGCGAGTTCTCGCGGTTGTGCCACCTCAGCGCGAAGACGCTGCGGTACTACCACGACATCGAACTGCTGGTGCCCGCGGCGGTCGACGAGACGACCGGCCACCGGCGCTACTCGACCGGGCAGGTCGACGACGCCCATCTCATCCGGCGGCTCCGCGGTCTCGACATGCCGTTGGCGGAGATCCGGCGCCTGCTGGCCCAGCCGGACATCGAGTCGCGGGAGGAGGCGCTGGCCCGACACCTGGACCGGATGGAAGCCGAGCTCGCCCGCACCCACGACGTGGTGATGTCGCTGCGCCGGCTGCTGCGGACACCGCCGGCCGTCCCGGTGGCACATCGCATGTCGGCGGCGTCGGCCGCGCTGTGCATCGGCGCCCACGTGGCCCGCCCGGCGGTCGCCGACTGGTGCGGACAAACCTATCCACGGCTGTACGGCATCCTGGCCGACCTCGGCGTGGACCCGGCCGGCCCGGCCGGCGCGACGTATTCGACCGAGTTCTTCGAACGCGACGAAGGACAGATCGTGGCGTTCGTGCCGGTGCTCCCCGAATCCGTGCCGGCCGCCGATGACCGGTTCGCCGTGCTGCCACAGCAACGGTTGGCGGTGGCGGTGCACGCCGGCCCGTTCACCGACTGCGACCTCACCTACGGACAACTCGGCCGCCACGTCGCCGAGCACGACATCGGACTCGCCGACCCCATCGTGGAGATCTACCTCGTCGGGCCCGCCCACACGAACGACCCCAGCAAATATCAGACCGAGATCTGCTGGCCCATCCAGTGAGGAGCAACAACATGACCGCCCTCGTGATCGCCCACGTGACCGTGGACTGCACACACGCCGCCGACTTGGCCGCGTTCTACGCGGCACTGCTCGACCGCCCGGTCGACGACGGGGCATCCGAATACTTCGCCACCATCGGACGTACGACCGGCGCCCACCCGGTGCTGATGTTCATCAAGGTGCCCGACCGGACGCCGGGCAAGAACAGCATCCACGTGGACCTGCACACACCGGACGTACCGGCCGCCGTCGCTCGCGCCGCGGCGCTGGGCGCCAAGCCGGTCGCCGACTTCGCCGAGTACGGCGCGGTGTGGACCACCATGGCCGACCCGGAGGGCAACCTCTTCGACATCGGCCACAGCGACGCTCCGCTTACCTGAGGCCGGCGAGCACCTGCTTGCCGAACGTCTGATCGATCTCTGCGCTGGGCAGGACCGCGATGCCGTCGCTTGGCACGAAAGAGGAATGGTTTACCTCAACCGAGATCTCAGTCCGGGACGGTTCGAGGCCCTGACCGGCCGAGTCGACATCTTGGACGTGCTGCCCTTGATGCAGGCCGAGGTCGAGGGAGCAACCGGCGGCTTCATGATCGGCAGGCCGCTCGACGGCGCAGATAACTCGCTCGGCTCTGCGCCGTCCACGACGAGTACGCCGCCGGATCACGTCAGGCGGGATGCCGGTCGTATTGCGGCGGCCTCCGAGACCGTCCCGGTCACGCTGGTTCGCGAACTACCTTGACCTTGTTATTGAACGCGACGTGTTGGAGCTGAGCCGGGTACGTCAGCGACAAATGCTCCCGCGGGGCAGCGTTGTCGACCGCTCGGTCGGTTCTTTGCGGCACTGCATCGGTGTCGAGCCGGTGATGCAGTGCCTGCACAGCACCTGGTCGGCGGACCTACTCGCCAAGCGACCGTGGGGGCCGAGGTCCGTGATCCCGCTGATCGACCTCGACCGGCCGTCCCTCAAAACGTGCGGTCGACCATCCGCCCGCGCACGGACAGCGGCATGAGCGGATACCGGAGTGTCGTTCGCTGATCAGGATTTATGACATGGCGAAGTCGGCGACCCACGAGTCGTGATTTCTCAGATCATCGTCGTTGGGAGCGCGGACGGCGAGCACGGGCGGGAGTTTCCACGAAGACCTCCGCAGAGCGACGTCGACGGCCCGTACCGGTCACTTTGACCATGCATTGCGTAGGCGACCGACAATCGACTTCATGACCTTCTCGTCGCGCGGGCCCCAGACGTTCATCGCCAGAGCGGCGACGGTGTTCGGGCTCTACGCCGCGGCGGCGTTTCTCGCTGGGCTTCTGTCATTCGCGAGGCTTCAGGGCGACTTGCCGATACTAGCGTCCGCAATCTTGGTGGTCTTGGCGTTCGCGATCGGCCGGTACCTGCTCCGGGAAGGAGGCTCGACGAGCCCGACCAAGGCTTCGACCTCCTGGAGCCAGTTCGGCGGCATAGTGGCGGGCGCCGTGCTCGTCATCTCGACGTTATTCGGCGTGCACGCGTCCGTTCTAGCGTGTCGTGGAGAAACAGTGTCGGCGACTGTTGACGGCGCATACGCGGCTGGGCGCGGAAGGTCGAGACACTACCTCTACCGGCTTGTCGATGCGGATGGACACCGCGTAGCTGGCTACTTGACGGAGGGATTCAATCAGTTCACCGTCGGCGGCCGCCTCGCGGTGGTCGTTGACCCGGACGGTCTAGTCGAGCCGGAACGGTGGGCGAGGTTGAGGACGCGAAACCCATATGGATCGTAAACGGAATGAGTTTTGTCGCAACCAGTTTCATGGCGCTGTGGAGTGCCCGCAGTCGGCCGCGCGAAGAAGTTCACCGGCGTGGCTCTGGCCCACGGTAGGCGCCTGCCGGGGGCTCAACGAGGCGCCGGGCGAAGTCAGCGCGGTCGGGCCGGAGCCAACCGACGATTCCTGCTGTAACGCGGATTACCGGCGCACTCACATCGGCAAATCCGTGTATGTGATCATGTTGTTGCGAGGTGGTCTGGCTACCCTCGGTGACGGGCTCCCTCGCTGCGGTGGATCGTGGGCGCTGGGGCGGCGGCGCGTCGGCCGTATGGGCTCGGCCCGCGACGTGCAGCTCGCTACCCGGCCTCGTTCGCTTGATCAGCTTGCGGCCGCTCATCCGTGACTGCTTGCCGGCGACCGAGCAGCGAGTCACCAAGCCGGACATGACCTCGGCGCCACGGTCTCTGCGCGGCAACGCCCGTGCATCTGCTCATGTCGTGGCGCTCGCGTGACAGCGCCGCCCGCGCCCCGTGCCCCGGGCGGCCGGGCGGCCAGGCGGCCAGGCGGCCAGGCGGCCAGGCGGCCAGGACCCCTGCCGCTGGCGCAGTGCTGGTCGGGCTTGGTGGAGGTTGCGAGTTCAAGAAGAGTCCTCGAGAACCGAGGGGCTCAGCAGCCCGGGCGCCTGCGCTGGTGTTTCCTCGACGGTCATCGCCTGGCGCCTCGATGGGCGCCGGTGCGGACCCGTGCGAGAGGAAGGTCGCGGGTGCAACTCTGTCCCGCATCGCGTTTCCGCAGCTCAGCGGCACATCTATGGACGGCACAAAACAGACATTCTTCGCGAATGCCATACGGTGGGCCGAACGTTGCACCATGCGAACCGCTCGGCGGTCGTCGTGGGGATGCCGTTGCTAGGACATCTGGCCAGTTCGCGGCGAAAAATGATGGCCAGGCTTCGGCTATCGGCTGCGCGGTGAGCCGGTTCGGTTGGTCAGGCGATCTGTCGAAGGTCGTTGCCGTAGTCGAAGATGATCCGCATCCGAGCACCGAGCGCCCGTGCGTACCGGCTCAGAGTCGCGACCTCGTTCACGTCGAGATCGCCGTTCTCGATCTGGCTGACCCGGCCGGGCGAGACCCCCATCAGCTCGGCGACTTGCCGTTGTGTCATGCCCAGCCGTTTCCGTTCCTCGGCCAGATGGTAGGCGCTGATCCACGCCTCGGTCCGCGCCCGCTCCGCCGCCAAGGCGTCATCGTCCCCGTCGTGCAGCTCTGCACGGAGGTCCTCCCAGTCCTCGAACTCGCTCACGAGTCCTCCCTCCGCTTACGCTCCTCGGCCAGCCACTTCTCGTAGGCGCCCTCGGCGACCGGGATCGCCCTCTTGTACCACCGGTTCCAGTCGCCAGCCTTGTTTCCCGCCACCAACAGGATCGCCTGCGACCAAGGATCGAACACGAACAACACCCTGATCGCGATGTCCCGGCCCGAACGAGGCCGCAACTCCTTGAGGTTGCCGATCACCGACCCCTGAAGCGTGTCGACCATCGGGCGGCCAAGCGCCGGGCCGGTCTCGGCAAGCATGTCGATGGCGACGTTGACCGACCGAAAAACATCCGGATCGGCCTCACGCAACGCTCGTAGCCACGACCGCACGTCAGACGTGGTCTTGATCGACCAGCGACGAGGTGCATCCTGAGGCATGGACCGACTATAGCTCGGGCTAAACATGAACGACAGCGGTTCGCGCACTGCACCTATCGCCGGAGACCCCTCCGCTGGCCAGCATGAAGGTGGGCCGCCCGGGACTCGAACCCGGAACCTAAGGATTAAAAGTCCTCAGCTCTGCCATTGAGCTAGCGGCCCGCGGGCACCAGGCTACCTGAGGCGTCCGCTCGGCGTTACACGGCTTTCCGGTGACCTATGGCTCGGTCGTGGCCAGGCCGCTTCGGACGGCGCGGACGACGGCTTGGACGCGGTCGCGGAGACCGAGTTCGGTGCGGACTCGGGAAACGCGTAGGTCTTGACCGTCTGGAAGCTGATGACCGAGGCGACGGCGACTTTGGTCGTGCAGCCGCCCTGTCGACCCGGTTAGGGATCTCGGGCTCTCGGCGCCAGGGATCTCCAGCGGGGGGCGGGCCTCGTGCCGCGAGCGTGTGCCTCCTCGGCCTCGCGTGCCTGGGGGAAGCCCGGGCGCCTAGACGTGGAGACGCACGTGTTCAGGTTGTTGTCGGCGCCGATTATTGGCCTCCGCCGTGCGTGACGGCGCAGATGCCGTTGGCCACGTCGACCAGTTCCCAGCTGCGCTCACGTTGACGTCGGCCATCCCGAGCCCGAGTTGGGCGGTGCGGTCGGGCAGGTCACCAAGACCCCTCTCGCGCTGCTCGGTCGGCTCGACCGCACGTCGGCCCCAGCGCCAGCACGCCGCCCGCCCTGAACGGCGTGATCGCGAGCCGCGAACGATCAACTGCCGCAGCACGACGCGACGATCACGCCGCTGACCGGGTTTGGAGAGGCGCGGCCGGCCTGGCCCCGGGCAGAGTGTCGGCTGCGAGCGACACTGCCGTGCTGCAAGAGTCTTCGCAACGCCAGCCGGCAACAAGGCCACCATGACCATGTCGCTGATCTGCCGCCGCACCGCGGGCAGCCCTTTGGCGGCCGCGGGCGACCGCGCGAAGTTCCGCTGGCCGTCGAGATGCCGGCCGACATCTGGGCGTGCGCGTTCTGGTCAGCGGCGCCGTCGAGAGGCCCGTCGATGGCACCTCGCGTCGGCCGCACGATTGGTGGATTGGTGGAACCGCCGCGACACCGCCTACGCCCGGAAGAGCGGTTTCGCGATGCGTCGGGCACAGGGCCCGTCAGTGCCGACAGCGGCGGTCACTGTGTCTGTGGCATCGGATCGGGGTGCGCGGACCGGGCGACGGTCGCCCTTCTCAGCAAAGGCATGGTCGCGGTCAAGGACGGGTGTTGCTGGCGGCCGGTGCGAGTTCAGCACGGAAGCCTTCGCGCCAGGATGGGTAGCGGAGTTTCCAGCCGAGCTCGCGCTTGGCCTTTGCGTTGGAGAAGCCGCGGCCCTCGGTCATCATGAAGACGGCCTGGTCGCCGGCGAGAAGGCGGGCCAGCCAGACCGGGACGCGGAAAGGCTTGCCGGCGCCGGCGCACTCGGCCAGGTAGGGCAGCCAGTCGCGGGCCGGGGCCGGGTCGTCGTCGACGATGTTGAAGACGCCGGTCGCGTTTTGCTCGACGGCCAGGACGGTGGCGCTCGCCGCGTCGTCGAGATGGATCCAGGAGCTGTAACCGGAGCCGCTGCCGACTAGCGGGTATTGACGCTTGCGCAGCAGGGTGACCTGGTCGTCGATCGCGCCGGGACCGTAGAAGCCGCCGTAGCGTAGGACCGTGCCTCCGAACTTCAGCACCTTTTCCTCGGCCTGCGCCAGCGTGATCAGCAAAGGGTTGGCAACGGTGCCCGGCATGAGGTTGAGCGGATCGTCCTCGGTCTTGACCCGGCCGCCGCGAGGCTCGCCGTTCCACGCGGCATAGCCCTGGTTGAAGAAGCGGGTCACGCCGTTGGCGGCCGCGGCGGCTAGCAGGTGGTCGAGACCCTCGGAGCGGAGCCGGTTGGTGATGGAGAACCACTTGTCAGGGTGCTTGATGTCGGGCTTGCCGGCATGAGTCATCGAGATCGCGGTCATCTCGTTGACGATCACGTCGGGCCGCGCCGACGTCACCGCCTCGCCGACCGAATCCGGATTCAGGCCGTCCATCACGAGGGCGGTCGCACCCAGCCCTTCGGCCAGGCCGAGCTTGGCCTTGCTCGTCGTCGTCGCGGTCACCTGATGACCGCGGGCCACCAGCTGCGGCACCAGCCGCCGGCCGAGCACACCGGTTCCACCAGCCAGGAAGACGTGCATGATCTTGCCTCCTCAACGCGGAATGTCCCGAACACAAGACACCGCAACGCCGTGATCTGTGACGCCGGCGAGGAAGGAAGAAAAGAAAAGGTCTGTAAACGGCAGTAGGCCCACCCCCGCAGGGGTGGGCCTACTGTTCACGTTGAGTCCGGCGGTGTCCTACTCTCCCACACCCTCCCGAGTGCAGTACCATCGGCGCTGGAGGGCTTAGCTTCCGGGTTCGGAATGAGACCG